>DTUY01000157.1:18672-75824 GCA_012963885.1 Candidatus Poribacteria bacterium
GAAATTGTTGCCAAAAGCTGGAGGATCACCAAGAGATCGCCAAGTTCATCAACGCTCACTAGTCCGAAACTCAACCCGAGAAGTAACAGGAGTCAGTCAAAATAAACCAAAAACCTTTGACTTATTAATTAAGTAGATGTCATCACCATCTTGGTTCATTAATCACTGAACTTATTGTACTAAAAAGGCAAGATTAAAAATGTTTACATGATAGAACATGAAAAACATATTGAAGAAGCAGGACTATTTTACGAACAATGCGAGCTTCCAAAAATGGCAGGAAGGATTCTTGGGTTTCTATTATGTTCAGAGAGAGAACATAACTTTGAGCAGATTAAAGAAGCATTTAAAGTGAGTAAAGGCTCTATAAGCAGAGTAATACCGAGGTGGTTGATCGCTCAGTGATTAGCAGGGATATAAGTCAAAAAGCATCGAAAGATAGTATGTATCAGGGTATGGATAATCAAGAGGGCTTCCATATTCATGCCTGCCGATTTATATCGTAAGGCCCAGAAACTAATAGTAACAGAGAAAAACAGAACGAGATATGAGAAATGATAGACTTCTATCAGTTTCTGGAAACAGTGTTATTATAATCACGTGACAAGTAAAAAGACACTTGTTAGAATCGTGAGAAATAAGTAAGCGAAGAGGGCAAAAGATTGAGTAGCCAATGTTGTTTATGAAAAATAGAGTTATATATTTGCTCATGATTTCAGTAACCAGCACGCTTTTCGCTTCGATGTCGGAAATAAGATTGGGTGGGAGGTTTTCAGGATGGGGTCAAGTAACCGCGTATGGTTCAAACCCCATGAATCTGGGGGGCAGGTATATTCCATCCATGGAGGCAGAAATATCACCTCAGTTTGATACTGAACTTGCAGGCAACTGTTACGCATCCTTATCATCTGATTATACGGATGAACTCGTCTATAGTAAACAAGTTAAGCCTTACCGTATGTGGATTCGTTACACTACACCTCGTTTTGAATCGAGACTGGGACTGCAGAAAATCAATTTTGGTCCGGCCAAAATCCTGAGATCGCTTATGTGGTTCGATTGGCTTGATCCGAAAGACCCGCTACAATTCACCGAAGGCTTGTATGGGTTGCGGTTACGGTATGATTTTCAGAATAATGCTAATGTCTGGATTTGGGGACTCTACGGAAACGATGGTCCCAAAGGCTGGGAAACACTGCCTGCCAAAAATAAGATGCCTGAAATTGGTGGACGGGTGCAGCACCCAGTAGGAAATGGTGAACTAGCTTTTTCCACTCATCATCGAACCGTCAATACGATCGGTGAAGGAACAGCTGAAACCCGGATTGGCTTGGATGGTATGTGGGACATTGGGATTGGTGCATGGTTTGAGTCCACCCTAGTATACGCTGATCTTGAAGGAGACGGTCTGAATTGGCAATCGTTCCTGACGCTAGGTGCAGATTATAGTATCCCTTTGGGTACTGGTCTAAATGTAATGATTGAACACATGATGCTAGCCGTGGGCAGTTCCCCATTCGGCGATCAAAACAATTCTAATGTTTCTGCTTTTTCAATTTCTTATCCCTTAGGAATTATGGATAGACTTTCCTTTTTCAGCTATTACCATTGGGATTCAGACATCCCATTTCATTTTTTAAGCTGGCAGCGAACCTACGATCAATGGGGCATTTATATCAGCGGTTACCAGACATCAAAAGCCAATGACACTCCCATGGTTGACGAAGGAGCCGTGGCAATGGGAAACCAGGGTATCCAATTGATGGTCATCTTCAATCATTGATAATCAACCTCAGTATTCGATTATGAAACTCAATAAAGAAGGGGGCGAAACATGGACAATTCAGTCTTAATTGACGTCAGGCATCTGGTAAAAACTTTTCCCATGGAGAAACATAATTTCACCGCTCTGAATAAAATCAACCTGAAGTTCAAAACAGGTGAATTTACCGGTTTGGTTGGTCCCAGCGGCTCTGGTAAGACAACCCTATTGAATGTCATCGGTAGTCTTGACGCCCCTACCGAAGGAGAGGTGCGCGTCCTGGGACAATCGCTGGACGACCTTAATCCCAAAAAAGCGGCTAACTTTCGTAACAGGTACCTTGGCTTCATTTTTCAAACCTATAATCTACTGCCGGTCTATAACGTCTATGAAAATGTAGAATATCCCCTGCTGCTGCTGAAGATGCCGGCGGCGGAACGCAAAAAAACCGTACTGCAATCACTGGAGTGGGTGGACTTAACAGACAAAATAAAGTCTCGACCATCGCAACTTTCAGGAGGAGAATGTCAAAGAGTGTCCATTGCCCGCGCCATGGTAAAAACACCGAAGATTGTATTGGCGGATGAACCGACAGCCAACCTGGATGCCGAGAATTCCCATCACATCCTTCAAACCATGTTAAAGCTGAATCAGAATTTGAAAACCACCTTCATTTTTGCCACCCACGATGATAAAGTCATCCAGTATTTGCGGCGAAAGATCCGCCTGGATGACGGTCAGGTGGTCGGCGATGAAACCATCACCAATCATTAATGGGGAGAACGTCATGTTAGCCTTAAAGTTAGCTTTTCGAAACCTCATGGGGGCCCGTCTGCGCACCTGGTTGAATGTTTTCGTTTTATCGCTTTCCTTTCTGGTGATTATCTGGAACAAGGGCATACTGAACGGCTGGGACCAGCAAGCCCGGCGTGATACGATCGAATGGGAAATCGGTGGCGGTCAATACTGGCAGGAGAATTATGATCCCTACGACCAATTTACGCTGGACATAAGTCACGCCCCATTGTCGGATGCCACTCAACGCTCCGTTGAATCTGGCAAACTGACCCCTATCCTTATTTCGCAGGGGACCATCTATCCGAAGGGGCGTGTCCAGACTGTGTTGCTGAAAGGTCTCGACCCCAATCAGCAAATTGTAAAACTGCCCTCCGCTCACCTGAGCGACAAGGGGGATGAAATAGCAGCCATCATTGGTGAACGCTGCGCCAAAGCCAATAAGCTGAAATTCGGCGACTCTGTCACCGTTCGCTGGCGGGATGCTCATGGAGCCTTCGACGCGACTGAAGTCCGAATCGCCCATATTTTTAAGACCAATGTGCCGACACTAGACACAGGCGTGCTGTGGCTTCCTCTAACCAGGCTGCAGAAAATGATGCAACTCCCGTCGGTAGCCACCCTCCTGGTTACTGCTCAGGAGACCGGTTTTGGTGGGGTGATTGCCGGCTGGGAATTTAAAGATCACTACTTCCTGTTGACCGAAATCCGCGAGATGATTGAAATGAAATCCGTCGGCGGAAATATTGCTTTTGCTATCTTAATGTCGCTGGCCATGCTGGCCATTTTCGATACTCAGGTCTTTTCCATCTTCCGGCGTCAGAAGGAGATTGGCACCCACATCGCTCTGGGCATGACCCGACAGCAGGTCATTGGACTATTTACGATCGAGGGTGCCTTCTATTCGGTACTGGCTGCCATTCTGGCAGCGATATACGGCATTCCGTTATTAGGCTACCAGGCCTCGGTCGGCTGGCGCATGCCAGCCGGGACCGACGACTACGGAATAACCATTGCAGAAACGATTTACCCCAGCTACAGCTTGGGACTGGTTGTCAGCACCACCCTGATCGTTTTAGTTACCACCACCATTGTCAGTTATCTGCCGGCCAGACGGATTGCTAAAATGAAACCGACCGACGCCATCAGGGGGAAAATACAATGATCAAATTTCTGCTAAAGGGATTGCTTCGCGATCGCCAACGCAGCCTTTTTCCGGTACTGATTGTCACTATTGGTGTATGGATAACTGTATTTCTGCAGGCCTACATCCAGGGCATTTTCACCACCCTTATCGACTCTACAGCCCGATTCTCCACCGGGCACGTCAAGATAATGACTCGGTCCTACGCCGAAAACGAAGACCAAAAACCCAACGATCTGGCCCTAATCGGGACTGGTAAGATGATAGCCGAATTGCAACAGCAGTATCCGACCATGTCATGGGTTCAGCGGATTCAGTTTGGCGGGTTGCTGGATGTGCCAGACCAAAATGGTGAAACCCGTTCCCAAGGACCGGTGGCCGGCATGGGGGTTGACTTGTTGTCGCCTGGCAGCATAGAGGCGTCGCTGCTGAACATAGAAAAATCAATCGTCAGGGGACGGATGCCACAAGAACCAGGCGAAATCCTGATTAGTGATGACTTGGCCCGCAAGCTGGAAATAGAGGTGGGCGAAACCGCCACCTTGCTGGGTTCCACCATGCATGGCAGCATGACCTTTTACAATTTTACCGTGGCGGGGACACTTCGTTTCGGCATAATTGCCATGGACCGTGGGGCCATGATTGCCGATATCACCGATGTTCAACAGGCTTTGGACATGGCAGATTCAGCAGGGGAAATTCTGGGCTACCTGCAGAACTGGATCTACAAGGACGAAAAAACCGCTCGCTTGGTGGAGCAGTTCAATGTCAGCTACAGCGAAGTGGAGGACGAGTTCGCACCAGTCATGGGGAATCTGAAAGAATTGAGCAATCTGAGCGAATACCTGGAATATGGCGAATACGTCTCTGGTATTCTAATCTTTGTCTTTGTTTTGGTCATGTCGATTGTATTGTGGAATGTTGGCTTACTGGGCGGATTGCGCCGATACACAGAGGTCGGGATCCGCTTGGCCATCGGTGAGGACAAAGGGGATGTCTACCGTGCCATGATTTATGAGTCAGTACTGATCGGCCTAATCGGTAGCATCATAGGCACGGGTTTCGGACTGGGATCAGCCTACTGGTTGCAGGTCAAAGGTTTTGATATCAGTTCGATGTTAAAAAATGTGAATATGATGTTCCCGTCTGTCCTGCGGGCCTCCATCAGCAGTGAGACTTTTTATATCGGTTTTTTTCCCGGTCTGTTCTCAACCGTTCTGGGAACGGCTCTGTCCGGGATTGGCATCTACAAACGCCAAACAGCGCAACTGTTTAAGGAGTTGGAAGTCTAGACACCTGATGGAAAATGTTGTCCCCCGAAAATTGATCGCAGTATAAGGATGCAGTGATGAGAAAAACAGTGTTGATTTTGATCAGTATGTTGGCTTTTCCGGTATCGGGATGGATGCAAGAACCAACAGGGTTGGAGATCTTGAAGCAAATCGACCAGAATACCATTGCTGATAATCGTTCAGTTACCTCTACCATGATTATTCACGGTCGGCGCGGCGACAGAACCATGACCTCCAAATCCTGGGTGGCGGGGACCGAAAGATCCTTCAGTGAATACCTGGCTCCAGCTCGGGAAAGGGGCACCAAGATGTTAAAACTGGGCAATCAATTATGGATTTATTCACCACAGTCTGACCGTATCATCCGTATTGCTGGTCATATGTTGCGTCAATCGATGATGGGCTCAGACTTTTCCTACGAGGACATGATGGACGATCGAAGTCTGGTTGCCACTTACAGTGCGGAAATTGTAGGCTCTGAGCCCATTGGCGACCGCCAATGCTGGGTGCTGAAGCTGACGGCCAAAATGAAAGACGTGCCCTACCATGCCCGAAAAATGTGGGTGGACAAGGAACGGATGTTAGCCCTGCAGGAGAACCGTTTTGCCAAGAGCGGCAAGCTGCTGAAAACCGCCAAGGTACATGAAGTATTCCAAGTCAATCAACGCTGGTATCCCAAGCGGATGGTCTTCAAAGACATATTGTCTAAGGGCAAGGGTACCGAATTGATTATTGAGTCGATTGAATTTGACGTGGAAATCCCCAAACATATTTTCTCAAAAGCGGCACTCAGAAAGTAGGCTTAGGTACATGTGACTATTTCGTTAATCCTAAGCTGTCAAGTCGCTAGATCAAATAAAATTGCAGGCCTGTTTTGCTCCTGGTGGTCTCAAGATGGTCTTCCTACTCCCATGTAATAGAATTTGTTCGAACAGCTCTCTTTGATCGGGGCTTCGGCTGTACTTTTCCCTAAGGTAATGACGGCCAGTAGTTCAACCCTGAGGATTGTATCCGGTGGATGCCAGCCCAGGGTGTCATCCCAGTCTAGTTCAAACCAGTATGGAAAATACATGTGGATTTGGGTTCTTAGCTTCTCACTGGTTGATGATGCTGCGTTATGCTGTTTTGGAATTTGGTCTTTTCCATTTTATCTGGTTATGGATACGCATATCGGTGATTTGCATCAGACTTTGCTTAGTCTTGTTAACAGGGAGATCCCACAAGCTGATTTGCTCTGGATGTGCTTGACCCACCATTAATAACGCCATATGCTTGCGCATTTACTGGAGGTCGGATAGAATGGACATGCTAGCAATTTGATAGTCTATGTTGCTTGGCACAACTTTTTTGCAGTAATAAAAAGGAGATTGGCTGTAATGTTCACTGATGCACAGTTGGCACAGTATGAGGAACAAGGAGCTGTGACCATCGATAGTCCCTTCACAACAGAGCAACTGGACCGAGCGGAGGCAGCATGGGACCGGTTGAAGAAAAATGGTGATGAACCATATGAGGACCCGGATTACATTGAAGTCATTCAGCACCCGTACTTCGAAGAGGTCGCCAAAAAGCTACTGCGTGCCCAGGCGGTGCACCTATGGTGGGGCCTAGCTCCACATGAGCGAGCCTCGGCCAAACCCCCATACGCCAACAGCCGCGATCAGTGGGCGAGTGGATGCCACGTAGACATTCAGGCAACACTAGAAGACTTCGAAGCGACCCCTCGCCGGATGCGTGCCGAACTGTGGTTCTGGCTCAACGACGTACCAACACACCGCGGTGCTATGCGCATCCTGCCCGGTAGTCATCGCTCCATTATGGAACACTGGAGTCGGGTACTTCAGCCCGAACACAAAGCCCAATTGCCTCGCGTACACGGTTTGCGGCCAGCTCCTGTCCCAGAGAACGCAGCTGCTTTTCCGGAGTACATTCCGGATATGGGTGTTCCCCCCTGGACCGAGCGCGAACCGATCCCCGTAGTGGCGCGCCGGGGGCAGATCTTAGTACTCTGTAGCGCCGGATTGCACTCGGCATGGCAGAATGAGGACACCGTGCCTCGTAAGGCGATGGGAACGTCATGGGTAGCCACGGGAGTGCCCTGCGGGCTACCAAAGAATCAGCGTGATGCTGTAATGGCGTTCCTTCCCAAGCTACGGAGCAAACTGCGGTCGGAGCGCGCCCACATCGTGCCAGATAATTTTGACTGGCTGTTCGAGAGCAACTACCAGCCAAAGTGGGCGGAGACATTTCTTCCATCCTAGTTAGGGGATTGCACAGCGGACTAGAGGCGTAGAATGTCGTCCACCGCTGTCCCTCAGCTGCAAGTCGGCCTATAGGTTGGGCGTACGAATGAGCGGGAGACCTTGGCACGACAGATCGCTATAACCAAGATCATCGGTGAGGACGATGTTTGGACGTGTGGGCTGTGTGCGCATGGTTTGGATGGGCCTTAAATTTTCACCGCCTGAGCGTAACGAACCGTCGAGGCAATCAGATTCAGTATTTTCTGTTGATGATTAGTCTTTCGACCTTCTGTTCTTTGGTTTCACATCCATCAATCCACATACCAAGTAACCCAACAGAGACGAACACATTACAAGTGTCAGGCTGATTGGTTTATTCATTTTCTCGTTGACTCGTTAAGGCGCATCCATATGCTACATGCCTATTCTCTTTCATACAGCCAATCCCCGTACCATTATCAGGGGATCCCACAGTCCTGATTCAACCGTTTGCCATCGCTGAAAAGCGGGGGATATCCCTGCCAGTCCACCCCAGGCTCACGATCTCTAGCTGACAGTTCATGGTGTAGGCGCTGAGCTAACTTACGGATGTTGGCTTCAGAGTTCGATGGGCATCCCTGTAGCACTTGATTGCTTAACAGCCCGACAAATAGCAACCGCTTTCATCCCTGAATGACCATCCGCCAGAGGTATTGCACCAGTCTCGATACAGTCGACAAAATGTTCGATCTCCGCTCGAAATGAATCGAAGTTTGGAAAACTCTTTTCCTCAACCTGATCTGGATGTGAGCGAAAACTGTAGCGGATAGTGTCGGCACTATCGAATTTGCCTTTTACCTCAGCTACTCCAGCAGAGGTTGCCACATAGTAGTCCTCAAAGTTAAATTGTGATGTCGAAACCATGCCTGCGTTAACCATACCGATGGCACCGCTAGCAAAACGAAGTGTATAAACGGCGCAATCAATTTGCGACCTGCGGTCGGCCAGGAGATTCCCTCCCTCGGCGTAAACGCGTGTAACGTCGCCCATAAGGAATCCGAGAATGTCAGCAGCGTGAACCGCATTTTCCAGAATTGGCCCGCCGCCGTCATCTTCAGCCCAGAACCAATCGCGATTCGACGTTCCCGGATGTGGGTATCGATGGACTATATACTGGATGGGCCCAAAGTCTCCCTCGGAGATCTCTTTCAACCGCTGGATGGCAGGCAGAAACCGTTTTTTATGACCGATTTGCAGAACCACCGATTGGCGAGAGCAGATATCAATCATCGCTTGACAATCACTGACGGTACTGGCCATCGGCTTTTCGCACAAGACATGAATCCCACGGTCTGCTACCTGCTGCGTGATTGACAGATGGGATTTCGGTGGTGTGCAGATACTGATCGCTTGCAGGTCTTCCTTGTCCAACATCTGCTCTACATTCCTATACCCGTTAATTTGGCAGGACTTAGCAACCTGTGCCAGCACTGTTGAATCGAGGTCGCAAACGCTAACCAATTCCGCTATCTCTAACCATTTATTGATATGGATACGACCCACACCAGCCAACCCAATTACACCAACTCTCATTTTCATCCTCTGCTAACACAACAACTCTCATATAGAGGATGATTATATAAAGAGTTGTGGAAGAACGCAACAAAAGTGAGAAGTCAGCATCTCTTAGCAGGTAGAAAGAAGATAGCAAATGAAGTCATCTTCTCTACTGGATCTCTACACCGACTATCTGATTAGCCCCTTTGGTTAAACCACGGCTACAGGACTGTCACGTCTGACCGAAGGTGCCGTCAGCTTACTATCAAGTAACGTGTTTTCTACCATCACATCAGCAAACAGGTACCGATCTTTGAGGAAAGGTCAGACTATTAGTACGCCAAATTTAGTCTAAACCAGATTAGCACTTGCTTACTTTTGCTAAACCCTAAGTGACGGAGGAACATACTACCAAGTATGAACAAATTATACGATACCAGCACGAGGGACAAACCACCCACAGGGTAAATAGACAGGTTCACTGACAGTAATTGGTTCTGAAGAATTGTACGGGTGGATGCCAAAGTGCGGGCCATCAGGTAAGCCAGATTCTCAGTGGAAGGGTTCATCCCAAGAGCAGATAGAACAATCCTACGATAAGGTACTAGTTTGTACCAACGTACTGTTTAGATATCCAAACTCAGCGACGCTCCATGACCTGTAACCCTAATACGGTTGTCGCTGAACACCTCGACTAACAACCAGTCACCGAACCGTTTAGCCCAGTCGGCCGAGAGATCGACAATCCACCGCCGCGCGCTAACATAGGTCACGCCGTTTTGTCTCTGAACGGCATTATCGTGCAGGTGCCCGTGAAAAGCCACGGGTACGACATCGGAGTAAGATTCGATGACTCTCTGAACCTCTCCAGCATTACTGACGCCATAGGGATAATGGATATTGCCTAGGATTTGATGGCTAAAGATAATAGCCTGGTAATCATTGTGGCGAACCTCGTCTAGTTGCTCACACAGCCATTGAAGTTGCTGGGGTGGAATATAGCCCTCCGCATAGCCTCTGCAAAATGGTTTCTTGTCGGTTCCATCGGGCTCGTATTGAGAATCAAGGACAATGAACCGCAATTTTTGTTCGGGATAATCGAACTGAAAATAATTTTCCGGAATGAATTGGTTGTCTTCGGGATAATGCCATATGGATCGGATACCATCTTTATCAATAGCACCACAGCATTCATGATTCCCCAACACATAGTAGGATGGTCCCTTGAAGAGCCTCATATTCTCCTTGTAGGTTTCCAGGTTTCTGGTGAATTCGGTTTCTTTGTATCGGGATGGGATACCACCGTTATAACCTTCATGAACCTGGTCACCGTTGGAGACGACGAAACTTGCGCCTGCTGCGTTCATCGCTTCCGCAAAGGCCTTGATCCACTCACTATGCTCACCAATATCCGGTCCCAAATCGTGCTCGGTTATTGTATGATGCACATCATTGATTACGCCGAACTTCAGCTTTATTTTATTCGAATTCCGTTCTGCATCATGCAACTTTTGAGACAAGGCAGGGGGAGCGAAGTCGGATACCGAAACAGCTCCTGTAGCCACCGTTGCTTTGATAAACTGCCGTCGATTGATATTTGTCTTATCGGACATGACGATTCCAGTGTTCAAAGTTCAACAGGGGTTTGGCTCAACATAAGCCCATTATACGACGTAATCACTTTTGTTCTTTCTTACTACCAAGTTTGAAAACTCTGTTTATTTGCTAGTTGTTTTGACAATTCAGATAGTGAATTCTATCACGATTGACGTATCGGGGTAAAGAGGTGGGTTCGCTGTCAGGAATTGGTTCTGACGAATCGGGCAGATACAGAATGACAAGATAAGAACTGGTTAGGTGCCAACCCGCCTATATCAGGCTACACTCTTCTGGATGGCGGGATGAAATGCGAGGTTACGCTGTCTTGGAAGCTGTTCCTTTGCGCTGGAAAATTATCCGACGTATTGTATGTACCGCCGTGTCTAATGTATTGCTGTTGCGTAGATCCCCAGCTTCTGGGTCACATCATCATCAACCCGAAATGTGATGAATAGCAAGAAACTGCATAGCATTTGGCTTTTTGGTTTTTCACAGCTGTCAAATTCGGTGCAGGATACCTCATGCCTGAAAATCCCTTTATGACATCATATCTTCGACAGCCTCCAACTCCGCCTCGACATACGGTTGTTGGAACGCACTATCAGTTGGTTCTCCATCCCACATCAAAACCGGTGACGGATTTGGAAGTTCCCAATTGCCCAATTCCTCTCGCCGAACAAAAGCTCCATCGTATTCCAGAATCGAATAGAATGGCAAGAGAAACATCGTCAATTTTTCCATCAATTGATCTCCAGTCTCTGGCGATTCGCCCGTTTCGAACATCTCCTGAATAACCAGTTGCAATGCATTCCACGTGTTATAACGAAAATATCCTGGGCGCGCTGGTATCTTACCTTCTGCATCTCCTTGATGGTCGCCGAAAATACGCATATACGCCTGTCCATCCGCGCCACTGACCAGTTGCAATGAACCGTGGTACGGATGGCTCGGGTGGTCATGCTCATAGATAACAAGACCATTGGGCTTTCGCCAATTAATAGTATGATATGCTGCTCCTGTCATCTTGCCCCGACCTTTTTTGATTTCGTCTCGTAATACGGCATGGATGTACCAAACACCGTGTAGTCCATGCGAATAATAATCGCTCATCGAATTATGCGCTACATAGCCCTTGATATCCGTCATGTCGGCTGCTTTAGCGCGCAGATCACCTACGCTTTCGGTATATTCCCAAGTCGATGCGGTCAACAGGGCGGTGCCGTGTTCTGCAGCCAGATCCACCATCGCCTGTCCCTTCGCCAAGGAGGTGGCAAAGGGACGGTTGACGAACGTCGGAATACCCGCCTCCAGAAAAGGTTTTGCCAACAGTGGATATAACGAAATCGCACCAATGTCGTCGATATATACGCCATCAATATGCTCGATCATGTCAGCAGGATGCTGCACAACCTCCAGACCTTGGAATGATGATTGTAATCGCTCTGCCATATCAGGCCTAATGGTCCAGACATGAGTCAACACCATACCTGTTGTGCGGAGATGGCCTGCCGGCGGATTCATTGTGTTGCCCCAGATAGAGTGTGTATGACCGCCAGCTCCGGCTATAACGCCAACGCGGACAAGATCATAAGGAGAAGACCGGGTAAAAGACGACGTAGTCATAAATTACTCCTTCTTGAAATGGTATATCCCACATTAAATCCATAAAATGTGATCTGACGATACGACATAAATCTTACATTTCACCGCTTTGATCAGAGAACTTGTCGAATTCCGCCTGAGTTATTTCGATCGAAACCTACCAGTCTATCCAAGAGTCACGATCTTTGGATTTCAAGTGAAGGCATCGAGCGAACTCTATATCTTGACAGGAATAGGAGGTAAATACGTCCTACATTATTAATTGCCCTTTTGGGTCTCAAGTTGCCGGGTTTATCTCCATTCTATCACGATTGCTGTATCGGGGAAACTATAACGCTCAGTTGGTTGCTCTCACTATCCTCCATCAGCAAGGTGAAAATTATCAATAACACCGGAAGTAAACCCTAGTACATATACGCTGCCACTGTGCTTTCCGTGATGAGGTAGTTACGACATCGCCAACTGCCAGTGGCAGCGAGGACGGATAACAGCCATTCTGTAATTAGTTGGTATGATTAGAAGAAATTCATTGCCCAACCAAGCAAAATCATAAAATTATCCTGTTGAAACAATCTGGGATTATGCTAGACTAAGGGGCATAATTTTCGGATTAGGGAAGGAGTAAAAGAAACAAAATGGATTTTTCGATGCAATCATTGTCACTGCTGTTAGTGCTCAACCTAACAATTGGTCTTCAGGCAGCACATCATCATGTTCAAAAAGAGGATTGGGGAGCTGTCGATGGTCAGGCAGTTCACCTCTACACTCTGAAGAATAAAAACGGGATGGAAGCCAAAATCACCAATTATGGTGCGATGCTAACCACTTTGCATTTGCCCGATCGAGAAGGGGAGCTGGCCGATGTGGTCCTCGGATTTGATAATTTGCAGGGCTATCTTGATGGTCATCCGTACTTTGGCTGTACCGTTGGCCGAGTCGCTAATCGGATTGCCAATGGTAAGTTTACGTTGGATGGTCAGGAATATACCTTGGCGATTAACAATGCTCCCAATCATTTGCATGGTGGGGATCAAGGCTTTGATAAAAAGGTCTGGACAGTTGAAGAAGCTGATTCGCAATCAATTAAGATGGTCTACACCAGTCCCGATGGAGAGGAAGACTATCCTGGCCAATTAACAGCTACTGTTGTTTATTCTCTTTCCGATGACAATACGTTACAAATAGAGATGTCTGCTACTACAGATGCAACGACGATTGTTAATCTGGTCAATCACTCCTACTGGAATTTAGCAGGTCACGATTCGGGTGATATTCTTAGCCATGAACTGATGCTGAATGCACCGGCCTATACACCAGTCGATTCAACCTTTATTCCCACTGGCACAATTGACTCGGTAAAAAAAACGCCATTCGACTTTACCAAAACCAAATCAATCGGAGCGGACATCGGAGAACTGACTGGAGATGGGAAAGACAATCCAGGTGGATACGACATCAACTTTGTCCTAGATGGCAAGTTGGGTGAAATGAAATTGGCAGCCAGAGTGAAGGATCCCAAGTCTAGTCGAGTAATGGAAATTCATACTACGGATCCTGGTGTTCAGTTCTATACTGGTAATTTTCTGGATGGAACTGTCAAGGGAAAAGGTGAAGCCGTTTACGGAAAACACGCCGCCTTCTGTTTAGAAACCCAGAAGTATCCCGACTCAATCAATCAGGAAGAAACCGAAGGGTGGTATTCGGTGATTCTTCATCCGGGTGAAACCTACAGCCACACTGATCTATACAAGTTTTTTTCGGACTGAGCGAACATTTGAGACCATCGATACGGCAGGCAAACAACAATGCGAGTGAGTAGACCCCAAAAGGCTATTCTTTGGACTGTTTTTTTACTGATGAGTTGGGTGGTTGCACCCATGATTGGGGCTGAAAACGCCTACTGGGCGTACCAGCCTGTCACCATTCCAGACATACCATCCATAAAGGACCAAGAATGGGCCAAAAACCCAATTGATACTTTCATCCTGAATCAGTTAGAAAAAAACGGACTATTCCCAGCCATACCGGCAACGAAACAGGCTTTGATTCGACGTGTCTATTACGACCTGACCGGTCTACCTCCATCACCAGAAGAAGTTGTATCATTTGTTAATGATACAGATCCAATGGCTTACTCTAAGTTGCTTGACAGATTGCTTGCTTCTGAGCAATACGGCATCAAATGGGGACGACACTGGCTGGATCTGGTACGATATGCGGAAACCAACGGCTATGAGCGTGACGGCAATAAAGCTTACGCTTGGCGGTATCGGGATTATGTCATTGATGCTTTCAATAAAGATAAACCCTATGATCAGTTTATTCGTGAGCAACTGGCTGGAGATCTACTAGACCAGGTGACACCGGAGACAATTGTCGCCACAGGCTTCTACCGACTTGGAATATGGGATGATGAACCCGCCGATCGACTCTTGGCCCGCTACGATTATCTGGATGATATTGTTTCGACGACAGGACAAGTGATGTTGGGGATGTCAATGGGTTGTGTCCGGTGTCACGATCACAAAGCTGATCCCATTTCCATCAAAGACTATTATAGCTTTTTGGCCTTTTTTAATGATATCACGCCGCATAGTAACAATCCTCTGGTGGATATTGGTACGCCCGCCCAGAAGCAAGAACACCAGATTAAAGTCGACCATAAGAAATTGGCAGAAGAAAAGTTGCAAGACCAGATCTTTAAATTGGAAGAGGAACTGAAAGCAACGTTGCTAGAGCCCACAAACCAGACACCCGATCATTCGGATACAGATCTTGTCGATCTAACCTACCGCTTTTACCGAGATACATGGGACCAGTTGCCAGATGATTTCGATCAACTCCGAGAAGAAACAGAAGGCCAGATAGTTTCTAACCGGTTCACACTCCGACCTGCTAGCCGAAACAAATCTATTGGTTTGGTCTTTGAAGGCAAGTTGCGTGTGCCTGCAGATGATGATTACACTTTTCACATAAATAGCATTGGCGGATCACGTCTGTGGATTAATGGTCAGAAGGTGACGGAGTTGGTGAAGGCCAAAGGAGGATATCATCAAGGGACTGTTGCATTAATGGCTGGTTATCAACCAATCCGGCTGGAGTATTTCAACCAAAACGCAGATTTTCCCAGTTTACAGGTCTACTGGTCATTATCTGGAGAAAGAGGTCAAAGGCGTCATCTCTCGGATGCGACTACTATCCTGTCCAACTCCCGATCAACTGGGCAACCCTGGTCTTATACATTTGAGCCTCCAACCGAAGATTGGATTAAACTCAACTTCGACGATAGTGAATGGGAAACAGGCATTGGTGGGTTTGGCACACATGGAACACCCGGTGCTGTAGTGCGAACAGTTTGGAGCACACCGCAGATCTGGTTACGTAAAACGTTCGAGTTGGATCATATTCCGACTCGAGTGGGTTTAAATCTCCATCACGATGAAGATGTGCAGGTCTTCATTAATGGGACACGCGTTACTAATCGACGAGGTTATTTGACTAGCTATCGAACAGTTGACTTGAAAAAATCTGCCTTGAAAATCGGGCAAAATGTGATTGCCGTTAATTGTATACAAACGGGTGGTGGTCAGTATATTGATGTTGGAATTGTAGCCAATCCAGTGGTAACTGATATCGATGAGCTACTGAAACAACACACTGACCAGATTGAGGCTTCACCAGATCTACAAGTTCAGGTTGAACAACACCAGAAGCTGAAAAAAGAGCGAGATGATAGTCGTAAAAAAAAGATTCCCTATTCATACATGGCATTGGCTGTTCAAGACGTTGGCACCTCGCAAGTTCATATTTTGGAACGCGGCAATCCAAGATTGCAAGGTGATCCTGTTGAACCGAGTTTCCCCACAGTTTTACGACATTCCGCATCACATCTAAAACTGCCGCTGGAAGAAGACCAGAGCAAAACCAAGCGACGCGTGGTAGCGGAATGGATCGCCAACCCAGAGAATCCGATGACCGCACGAGTGATGGTCAATCGGATTTGGCAACACCATTTTAGTCGTGGGATTGTTAGGTCGAGTAACGATTTTGGTAAGTTTGGAACTCAAGCAACACATTCGAAATTACTGGATTGGCTGGCACACGAGTTTGTCAGTAATCAATGGCGAATCAAATCCTTGCATAAGACGATTATGATGTCCAATACTTACCAAATGTCTGCCCAAGTCAATGAAGAGGCCTTAGTTGTAGATCCACTCAATGATCTATTTTGGCGGTTCGATATACGTCGACTGACTGCCGAAGAGATCCGGGACTCGGTTTTGTCAGTTTCCGGCAACTTGAATGAGAAACTGGGTGGACCAAGTGTCTTTCCTGAATTGCCAGAAGAGGTTTTAGCCACATCTTCTCAACCCACGCGAGTTTGGGGAAAATCCCCGCTCGAAGAAGCCAATCGACGTAGTGTTTATGTCAAAGTTAAGCGGTCTTTATTGGTTCCAATTCTCAACCAATTCGACATGGCCAACACAGACTCCACCTGTGCCGTCCGATTTATGACGATGGTTCCCACTCAGTCGTTAACAATGTTGAACGGTAAGTTTATTAACCAGCAAGCAGTCGCTTTCGCTGAACGAATTCGCCAGCAAGGAGGATCGGACTTAACCGATCAGATTCAGTTTGGGTTGCGCTTAGTCCTATCTCGTCAACCTAGCATTGAAGAAATGGCATGGGCAACTGAATTTGTGGAAACACTGGCCAAAAAAGAACAAGTGGATAAAAAGGTTGCATTAGACCGATTTGCCTTGTTAGCACTTAATCTCAACGAATTCATTTTCCTTGATTAACTTCAACTAATTTCAATGGAACGCAAAAATGAAAGATCTAAAAAAACAAAGTAGAAAAGAAATTGGCCAGAATTTTTGTGGCCGTACCCGACGTGAATTTCTCCATACACTAGGTGGTGGCTTCACTTCACTCGCACTGACAGGCCTGCTCTCTTGGGATGGGTTTCTTAATAACCAAGCGGTTGCCGCCGATGACGTTACCAGTTATATTAACCCGCTTACTCCTAAGGATCCGCATTATACACAGAAAGCTAAAAGGGTCATTTTCCTCTTTATGTATGGCGGTCCCAGTCACATAGACACCTTTGACCACAAACCTAAAATGTATGGTCTGGACGGAAAAACTGTCAAAGTCAAGACCAGCGGTCGTGGTGGCGAAAAGAATGAAGGGCGTATTGTTGAGCCTAAGTGGAAATTCAAAAAATATGGACAATCCGGCCAATGGGTATCTGATCTGTTTCCACACATCGCTACCTGTGTCGATGACATTGCCTTTATTAAGTCAATGACTGCTGATTCCCCTCGACATGGGTCCGCCATGTTGATGATGAATTCTGGTCATGTTTTGAGTGGTCGCCCATCGCTAGGATCATGGGTTAACTACGGACTCGGCAGCGTCAATCAGAATCTACCAGGTTACGTTGTAATGCTGGACGAGACAGGTGGACCAATCAGTGGAGCCAAGAATTGGTCCAGTGGCTATATGCCTGCCACTTATCAAGGCACAGTTTTCAGATCTGTGGGAACCCCAATTTGGGATCTAAACCCTGTTGATAATATGAATTTCAAACAACAACGTCATCTCCTCGACACACTATACAAGTTTAATTCTGGACACTTAGCCGAACGAGTGGATAATAGTGCTCTGTCGGCCCGGATTGCTAACTATGAGCTGGCTTTCAAAATGCAATCCACTGCCCCAGAGGCTGTCAATCTGGATCAAGAACCAGGCTACATAAAAGAACTCTATGGGCTGGATCAAGAACGAACCGTGAATTTTGGTCGAAAATGCTTATTAGCGAGGAGGCTCGCCGAACGGGGTGTCCGCTTTATCCAAATATATTCCGGCGGTCATCACGGTGACACTAACTGGGATGCTCATGGCGATTTGGTTGTTAACCACGAACTCCATTGTGGCAACACTGATAAACCGATTGCTGGTTTATTGAAAGATCTCAAACAACGTGGAATGCTGGACGATACACTGGTGATCTGGGGCGGTGAGTTTGGACGCCAACCCACTGCTGAATATGCTGAAGGAACAGGGCGAGATCACAATGCTCTTGGTTTCACCATGTGGATGGCTGGTGGCGGTATCAAAAGTGGTATCAGTGTAGGAGAAACGGATGAACTTGGGAGTGCTGCTGTCAAAGACCCCTTCCATGTTAAACACCTTCATGCCACAGTTCTGCACCAACTCGGTTTGAATCCCAATGCGTTGACTTACTTCCACGGTGGGCTGGATCAAAAACTGGTTGGCCCTGAAGGTGCTAAACCGATTCACCAAATCATTGCCTAGCTAAACAAAAAAGAAAAAATGGGAATCTCACTTAACGGTCATGTCGCCCTCGTCACCGGTAGCAGCAAAGGGTTAGGTCGACAAATCGCAATGTGCTTAGGGAAAGCAGGTGCCAAAGTAGTAATGAATTACTACAACAATACGCCTGCTGCTGAAGCCGCTTTCTCCGATTTTGAAGCCGCAGAATGTAAGGGAATCCTGGTTCAGGCTGACGTAACCGATGCCGGTCAGATCCAACAGATGGTAGAGTTGACAGAGGAGAAACTGGGTGTCATTGATATTGTTGTCGCAAACGCAACGCCTCTTCAACCGCAAAAGCCGATTCAAGATTACGATTGGGACTGCTACCAGTTGATGATCGACTTTTTCATCAAGAGTCCGTTTCTGCTGACCCAATCTACTTTATTGCAGATGAAAGCGAAAAAATGGGGGAGGATTATCAATATTGGGAGCGAAGTTTTTCAGTGTGGGATTGGTAACTTCAGTGCTTATGTGGCAGCTAAAGGTGGTCAAGTGGGTTGGACACGGAGTATGGCAACAGAACTCGCCCCTTTCGGAGTCACGGTCAATATCATTGCGCCAGGCTGGATTCCTGTCGAACGACACCAAAATGATCCCCAATCGGTCAAAGAGACGTATTTGGCGACGGTTCCCATGCAGCGGTGGGGCATCCCCGATGATGTTGCCAATGCGGCACTATATTTTGCAAGTGAAGAATCCGATTTCGTGACCGGACAAACATTGTGCGTCAACGGTGGATTGACACCGTGGTAATTTGACTGCCAAAAAGAAGTTTTTTATGACCATGCCATCTTTTACCCGATCTTTCTGTCTTAGGAGCACACACCTGTGATCATTACTTGCAGAAACATCTGCAGAGAAAAATCGAGAAACGTGGGAAATACCCCCTTTAACCAAGTAAAAGGGGCCCACGACGGTTACATCACGGTGTTTTTTTAAGGGGTTTCCAAAGGGAAAACAGCAACAGAAAAGTCAAACGATGGCGCTACCGTTGGGACTTTATTCCGGTGCATGCGTATGAAATGGAGCGTTAACGCATAGTTGAATTGACAAGTTCACTTTCTAAATTTGGGGAGGAATGATAGCAGTGTTCTTACAGCCGCTGGTCGCCTTCAATATTGATGACTGGCAGCTAGGAGATCTGCGTTTGATGATCAGGCTGCTGATTCTGTTCTTCAGTTTGATTTATTTCAATTCTATCGCCCTCTGACAATAGTCCGGCTTCATATGCCTTCATCACTTGGAGTGCAAACTCCAATGAACCTTGTTCCGCTGGCTCTCCCATCAAGATCCGCTCACAGAAGTACCGCATCTCATGAAAGAATCCCTGCGTAAAAAGTGCCTTATTCTCCAGTGTGGCAAAGCTGTTTTGCGGCTCCCACACCACGGCACCGCTGTTAATACCTTCAGGGATATAGTCAGTGGTTATTCCATATTGCGATGGAATACCTCGTTGAAGCATTACACGCAAACAGTTGTCAATGGTCATGTGACAACCATCACCGAAGAAACTATAATGCTCGGTTGGTTGACCATGCCGTCCTCCATCAGCAAGGTGAAAATTACCGATCACACCGGAAGTGAATTCTAGTACACATACGCCGCCACCACGCCGCCCCCGATGAGTGGTTACGGCTGTAACCTTGCCACCAACTGCCAGTAGCAATGAGAGCGGATGACAGCCATTCTGTAACCAATTGGTATGGATTCGTTCTTGAAGAATTTTTGCTCCATCACTTGAGATGGTCATTGGATAGACGGCTAACATGGTTCGCAAAGAGCCATAATCCTCTGTTGAAAAAATCTCGATCACCTTTTGTGTCGATGGCATAAAGGCCTTCTTAAAACCAACCACTACCACTTGGCTTTTTCGTCGGCGAATCATTTCCTCAACTTCAGACGCGCGCATTCCAGGTGGTTTCTCCAGCCAGACGTGCAACCCAGCATCAAGGGCTTCACACGTCAGTTGTGGATGGAAACGCGGTGGCACACAAAGAAAAACAGCGTCAAGTTCCTCTTTTTCATACATCTGGGTTGTATTCTCGTAACATCTCCTCACGCCGTATTGGTCGGCAGTCACGCGAGCACGTTCCATGTCAAGATCACAGATCGATTTCAATGCAACAGGAAGAAAATTCATGGTTGGCAGAATATTGCGATAAGCATGTGAGCCTACGCCAACGATTCCAACATTCAGTTTGTTTTCAAATTCTCTTTGGTAACTCATAAATTTAATTGCCGTGATCTGCTAATTCCGGATAAATACCGTTTGCTGTTATAACTCAAGGCGAAATTGATGCCTCTTCAGTCGGTATAGGGAACTAAAAGTATCCTCCTCTTTCATATCCAAGCTTCGTATCCTTTGAATGACATATGTTGACCAACAACATATTTGGGTATTGGCTGGTAATCGTTAACACCAGCTACATCATTTCCTCGAAGCAGAAAGGCGCACGGCCAGCTGTCGGCTGTGATTCGGGTTGTAACAGGCATATACTGGATAGAACCACCGCGTCGCCACTGACTACTGGTATTCGCTTTAGACCCATGCAGCATTAACGGATGGTGCACGGAAACATCACCGGGATTGAGCTGCACATCTACAGCTTGACGCTCATCAACCACGGCTGGATCGACTTCCGAATTGAGTAGATTGGCTGTGTCCGTTTGTGACCGATGGTCTACCGGACCTAACCGATGGGAGCCGGGGATAACTCGAACGCATCCATTTTCGCAAGTCGATTGCGAAACAGCAAACCAAATGGTGATGACCTCCATTGGTTCTAGCTCCCAGTAGTTGCTGTCCTGATGCCAAGAGACTGCCTGTCCATCTCGGGGTGGTTTAGCGATATAGTCGGCGGCAAAAAAAGCGATGTTCGGTCCAACCAACGTACTGGCCACATCCAACAGGCGCTGATCACTGATGAAGCGTACCCAGAAAGGG
Source organism: Candidatus Poribacteria bacterium (assembly GCA_012963885.1). Lineage (GTDB taxonomy): Bacteria > Poribacteria > WGA-4E > WGA-4E > UBA9662 > UBA9662. Next base: position 39,932 of record DTUY01000157.1, read on the forward strand.
TCCTCGGCTATCAACCAGTGACCTAGTCTTTCGGGACGTAGATCCGGATGATGTTCTATCAACCAATCGATGTGCCGATCCAGTTCACTAACCAGATCGATGTCCAGTACATCACGAACGATGACAAAACCATCACGGTCATAGGCTTCTTTGATTTCGGTGAGATTGCTTAAGCTGAATTCGTTCATCACAGTCCTCTCCATTATTTTAGGTTGAGATGTTTCCTCCTAACCTTTAACACGGTTTTGTGGTGGTAACGGGACACCAGCCAGTGGTACATTGACAATGATCCGTGCGTCTGTTCCAACTGTATCCATGGCTTGATTCAGTGCATCATCAAAGCACTTTGTAGCGTATGCAAAACCGTAAGAATAAGCCTGCATTTCTCCCATTTCGGTTACAATCATTGTCCTGCCACGTTCAATCGCCCGGCGATGGCTCCAAGACATACAGGTGCTTCGTGGCTCACCTTCTCGACGGGACAGAACTTGTGCTAGACGCGGGATTGGCAGTTGCATCAGACGGAAGCGAGCCAACGTGTCAAGATGATGAGCATCCCCACTCGTTATTGTCGTACCAGTGTTTTCCAGCCAAGCATCAGTTGAGTCGAGGGTCTGTTGCAGTGCGCGTGATTCTGACCATTCCAAAAGATCTGGTTGCTCATGAGCAGAGCAAACCAAAATAGTTATGCCGTTCTCGTGTGTGGCTTGTTCAGCCATCTCAATGCTCATGTACAGGCACCCAAGATTAGGGCTGGCACCTATGCCCATGATATAGATATCCGCTGGTTGGATGGGTGTCATTGTTTGTTCTTGACAATATTCTACCGCCGTCGGCCATTCAACACGATGGTAACCGGCAAAAACCGTGTTTGCAGTGAAGTCAATTTTCATCTTGAATCCGGCTAAATCGCCCGCATTTTGAACATCTTCTCGTTGGGGATTGCCAGGTCCCCAGCCGCAGATGGGACGATCCATCAAAATATAGGTGTGATTATGACGAATCGTGTCACGTCCAGCCACCCCTGGCAGAATAATGCCAGCGCCACCATGCCAACCAAAGAGCGAAGGAGCGCACCCGCCAACACCAAGCACATAATCCGCTTCCGCTACTGCTTTGTTGACCCAAACCGGTGTCCCCATGGAGGTTGTACCAACAAAAACCAAGTCCTCTTCTCGGTGTGGATGGTGTTCCACATATTTTACCCGATGCAACCACCCATGGCCGAAACGTTGTTTGGCACCGCCATGACCATGCATCCCTGGTGCATGGACAACTGTAATTTTTTTGTCCGGCACGCCCGCGTCGTTGAACCGAGAAAGCAGATAAGGTCCAATATTGTGCGGTGGTCCCATCTTATCCGCCATTGTGTCGGTGACCAATAATACCACCTGGGAAGTGGATCGTACCGCGTCCTTGATTGGTGGACAACCCAATGGCTTTTCAAGGGCTTTCTGCACCAATTCCAGTGGCTGTCCCAGAGTCGGCAAATCCCTTGAAGTAATAACCGAGTCGATGTTTTTCTTGGGTATTCTAAGAGAAAGGGAACCGTTGATCCAAGAAGTTTGGAACATTTTCATGATCAAATCTCTCTAAAAAAAAGAGTATATAAGACATTAGCAAACTAAACTCCTCAACTTTAATTGAATTAAATCAGGAAAATGGTTCTTCAATTCGCAGGCATTATTGAAGGGGAGTGGTACGTTTCCAACTGCCATCATCTAGCTGTTGATAAAAAGTGTGACTCGGTACCTGGTTGGGCGTCACTGTCAGCCACATCACCAGAGGATCATCAAAAGATCGAAGCTTGTGTTTCCGTTCGGCTGGCGTCACCACAACGTCACCAGGCCTGACGCGCACAACCTCTCCTTCCTCGTCGACTTCTCCATGACCTTTAAGAAAAAAGAAGACTTCGTCTGCACCATCATGGCTGTGATAGTCACATTCAGTGTTAGCTGGAAACGTCAGCATGCCACCACGAATCTTCTGTGATTCAGGAAATCGTTCTCCTTTTTCTGTACCGAGCATCACTACCGAAGCAGTTCGGTCCGATCGACTTTTCTCACCGGATATTTCGTTTGGCGCGAGCGCCCAGACAAAAGTCAACTTTTGTTTGCCCGTATTGGTCAACGCATAGGTTGTGGATGCCGGAATGTATGCCTGCATCGGTGCATCAAAAGGCTCAATTTGTTGACCGTTGCTGGCAGTAATTTCACCACTTCCTTCTAGGAAAAGATATACCTTATCAGCCGTTGCATGACAGGATTTTTGAAATTCTTGGCTTGGCAATAACATATCCATGGCACACTTGACAGTCGACAAATCAGCAATGACTGTACCGGGTTCAGGTTTGAGACACTCCATAATTTTTCCCTCTTGATCACAATTCCTAGAGAGGCATCTTAGCACAAAGTATCATCAATATCCATATCAAAGCCTCGATCCTTGGCAAAACTACACTTTGGTAGTAAAAGGACTTTATCTTTACAAGAAGATAGATTTCACATAGAATCTCATTGACAAGAAGGATCTATCCAGACTTGAGTTATAGATTAGAGGAAGAAGAAAATAATGGCGACCAAACCGATTTCGTCAATTGAGACACCTTGCGTGTTATTAGACAAATCAAGACTGCAAGATAATATCCATCGTATTCAGAAAATTGCTGACGCTCAGCATGTAAATGTCCGTCCGCATATCAAAACTCACAAGTGCCTTGAAATCCTTCAATTGCAGGATGAAGTGGGAGCCGTGGGGATCACCACTTCAAAAACGGATGAAGCATTAACATTTATCAATAACGGGGTTCAATCTGTTACAGTCGCTTATCCTTTAGTCGTTGACTCAAAGTTAGATCGTCTTATAGCGACTTCTAGTTCTCGCCAGGTTGACCTTCGGTTGACACTTGATAGTCCCTATGGCTTGGAGATGATTACCCGAGTAGCGAAAAGGCATGGAAAAAAGATCAACATCTTCTTAAAAATCGATGTTGGTTTGCATCGTTGCGGGGTGGCAGAAGATGATCCGCTTGTCTTAGAACTGGTTAAAGCAATCCAGGAAGAATCTTGCTTAAATTTTGCAGGTTTGTTGTCTCATGCCGGGCACGCATATGGTGCGGCAATTTCCGATCAAGTTCGACAGATTGCCCAAGACGAACATCAAATTTTGAATCGTGTGCGAGAGAAACTTGAAAAAAACCAGATTGAAGTCAAAGAGATCTCCGTTGGATCAACACCGACAATTTTAGCCAGTGACAACTATGACGGTATCACAGAGATTCGACCGGGAAATTATGTTTTTATGGATCGTACCCCTTTGCGTCTCGGCTTGATTCAACCTCAACAGATTGCCTTAAGCGTTTTAGCAACGGTGGTCAGCATTAACCCGGAATATTTTATTATTGACGCGGGATCCAAGGTCTTGAGCTCAGATCAAGGTGCGCACGGCATTGCCGGTATGGAAGGGTATGGACTTGCCTATCCGGTTGACCGGTTTGACGATTTGAGCCATGAAATGACAGTCCTCAAACTCTCAGAAGAACATGGTTTTGTTGCTCGGCGAAATTTTGATCTACCAATCGGTTCCATGATTCGTATCAACCCCAATCATTCATGCGCAGTTGCAAATCTGGCAGATTTCTATACTATTGTTAATGACGATCAAATGATTGATAGATGGAAAATTATCGCACGGGGAAAAGTGCACTAACAGTGATTTACTGAGAAATTGAATTTACTTTTGGGTTCAGTTGATATGGGAGGACAAAAATGGCATTTCGAGTTGGCATTATTGGCTGTGGTCGGATGGCAGATACGATCGAAGATGAGCAGATCTCTAAAAGAAAGACACATTCGTATCGTGGAGGGTTAGTTCTCCCCTATTCTCATGCAGCAGGTTACGCTGCCGTTAAAGAAACAGAGGTAGTTGCCGCTTGCGACATTCGTCAAGAACGTTTGAGTGAATTCGCTCAACGCTGGAATGTTTCGGCTTGCTACACTAACTATCGCCAAATGATAGAAGAGCAGCGTCTTGACATCGTGAGCGTGACTACCCGTCCGGAGCAGCACGCTGAACAGATGATTTTTGCCTCCAATCAGGGAATCAAAGGTGTTTATGCGGAGAAACCTCTTTGTATGACACTTGAAGAGACAGACGCTATCCGTCAGGCTTTTGAGCGCAACGGCACACACTTAGAGTACGGCCCTATTTACCGTCACTGGGCCACCTATGAGCAGGCACGAACCATTGCGGAAAGCGGTGAACTGGGGAAAATCAAGTCAGTTCTAGCCTTTGAAGGTAAAGCGCTTGAAGGACACTTTATCGATTTACTATTGTACCTGCTCGGTGACCCAGAACCAGTATCTATACAGGGAATGATTTCAGATCTAAGGCCACTAGGTGAGGATGAGACCAAATTCATGGATACCCCGCTGTTGTCAGCACAAATTAAATTCGATAATGACACAACGGCATATGTTGCCCAGACAGGTGTGGGTAGAGAGATCGAATTAGTTTGTAGTGATGGAACTGTTCGCGTCTGCAATGACGGGGAGGCGTTGCAGGTACGTCGCCGAGACACTGTATCAGGTGCTTTTGATATCGTGCCGGTTGAGCCGAGCCAGCAGTGGAGCGGTACGGTGCATAAAATAGAAGATCTGGTGCAGGCAATCCAAACTGGAAAGCCCGGACGAAGCAACCTGAGAGTTACGATGATCAGCCAAGAAATAGGGTTCGGTCTCTACGAATCCCATTTAAAAGGTGGAATGGAAGTTGATCCTCCTGTCCCACGTCGAGGTCTTTGGATTTCCAGTTGGTAAATATCAAGACACTATCACCCAGTAAGCAGCCGATTTAAAGCCAATCCCAAAATGGGAGTTAGGTCCTTGGTCAATACATGGCGCGCGCAAACTTGGACATGGTGTACTCTGGTGTTTTTTCGACAAGGAACATAGGAAATTTGACGTCCCCACGCGGGGCTATTAACCAACTGGCTTTGAAACTTACGGTTGGTGTCTCGCTTAATCCGAGATGACATGCATGAGATTTTCCCGACGACATTCAATCGTCTAGTACCTGGCAATATTCTTATTCAGGAGATTAAAATGCGTTCTCTGAAAGTTCTGCTGTTACCTTTAAAAGGGCACTTTCAACCTTGGTGTGATGATGTAATCCAAGCTATAGGGGATAGCCATCAACTGTCAGTTTTTGACCCTTCAAGACCAATTTCAACTCAATTTGACGGTATTGATGTAGTTATCGATCATGGCGGGAGTGTTGGTACACGACGGATGATGGATGCGTCTACTAAAGCTAGATTGTGGCAAATCTTGGGTACAGGCTTTGATCATTTCGACTTGGAATACATTCGAGGGTTGAAGATTCCGGTGGCCAATTGTCCTGGACAATTCAGTAGTGCCGCTCTGGCTGAAAGTGCGATGATGTTTATACTGATGCTTGCCCGCCGATATCGACAATCAGCTGCCAATTTCAAGTCTGGTGTTTTGTATCAACCGCTTAGTTTTGAATTAGCCAATCAAAGTTTGGGGATTATCGGCTTGGGTGCTAGTGGACAAGAACTGGCACGTCGTGCCAAAGCGTTTGGAATGAAGATACTGGCTATTGATGCTCGAGCTATAGAATCGCAGATTCTGGTTGAACTTCAGCCGGACTTCATGGGATCTCCCTCGGATATAGACCGGATAATAAGTGAAGTTGATTTTCTATCGTTGCACCTGCACTTGAACCCGGAAACCCGCCATATCATTGATGCACGCCGCATAGCGTTGATGAAACCAACAGCTTACCTGATTAACGTTGCGCGTGGCGAATTGGTGGACGAACAAGCATTGTACCAAGCACTGGTCAACGGTAAACTTGGAGGTTCCGGTTTGGATGCTTTTACTGAAGAGCCACCTAACCCTCAGGCGCCAGTTTTCCAACTGCCAAACGTGGTGGTGACACCCCATGTCGCCGGAGCCACATACCAGACTTCTCGTCAACGAGCAGCATGTGCTGCCCAGAACGTGGATCGCATCGCTCAGGACCTGGAACCCTTCTATAGGATAGATAAAAATTAAATATTTGAGACAACCGAACTGTGATAAAATTGGCACGGCAATCTTTGCCAGCAATAAAGTAAAATCTTTGATCTGGAAGGTCTCAATTTGGATGAGGTACCGGATTTGGTAATCCGAAGCGATCCACAGTACTCAGACTGTGGTTATCCCTGGTCAGTTGAGTTGTCAGATAGCCATATTTGGGTTGTTCATTACTACACTTATCTGGATGGTTATCGTGGAATTTAGGGAACAATCATTGAAGAGGTCTAGAAAGTTATTTCGATCACCCAATAGAAATGAGGTATTGAGTTCTTTAGACTGATATTGTTACTATTATAATCAAAGGTAGGAGATAAATGGAAATTAGACCGAATCAAGTCAAACAGAAGCTCGCCACTGGTGAGATTACCTACGTGGTCAGCGGGTTCACACACTCTGACGATATCGACGCTTTCGGACCTGTCGGATTTGATGGAATATGGTTGGAAGGAGAACATGGGCCTGTCGACGCCGCCGAACTTGGCAACCTCACCCGCGCCTGCGATATTTGGGGTATGACCTCAGTTGTTCGTGTCAACCGCAATGACCAGGGACTGATTTACCGAACGCTTGATCGTGGAGCTCAGGGAATTGTTGTTCCACACGTCAATACCAAAGAAGAAGCCCAAAATCTGGTTGATGGCGGTAAATTCGCCCCGATCGGTTGTCGGGGGATGTTCACCAGCCGTCAAGGATATGGCGTATCAAACTATTTCGATATCGCCAACAACGAAACACTTTTGATAGCGTTAATTGAAGATATCGTCGCTGTAGGTCACTTAGATCAGATTCTGACGGTCGATCATATTGATGTATTCTTCGTTGCCCCCTCGGATCTAGCCACTTCAATGGGACACATTGGCAATCTCCAACATCCTGAAGTTCAGAAAACCATTGATGAGACGCTGGCTCGCATTCAAGATGCCGGGCGGATCCCCGGGACGCTTGCTAACAATGAAAACGTAACCAGATATGCTGAAGCCGGTGTTCGATTCCTGTTAACAGGAATTGGTGCTTGGCTGGCTGCGGGCGCAGGCGAATTCATCAACCATGCCGAGGATGGGAACCGATCTAAATGATGTATGTAGAGCAATCTGGTATGCAGTTTCCAATTCGATACTGACTGAGTTTTCTGCAGATGAATTGGACAACAATCATCTAACGAAAATATCAACACTCCTTAGCTTAGACATTCACCAGGATGGCCCCGTATACTGGCTCAGTCGGAGACGAGGTCTTTCTGCGCCCGCTGATGTAAGTTCTGCCATTCCTTAGACCCGTCATTGAACCAAAGTTCTAAACGAGTGCCTTCTGCTTGAGCAGGGCCATGCCCCGCGTTGAAGTTGCTCAACCCCTGTCCTGCCATGTGTAAGCGTTTACCGTTCGGATAAACAACCGTATGAATAATTTCTGGTTTAGGATGAATATAGTGTTCATCCTTTTGCTGCAATTCTCTAAGTGTTTCTGATGGGACGCGATACTTTTCAACCGCTTCTTCATTCACCTCGATTCCCAATCCGGGAGCATCTGGTACTTTGTGTGATCCGTCTGTCACCTCTATTGGCTTCTGCAACAGATGATGGCTGTAGAGGTTGATACAGGTAATTGCCGGCCAACTAGCATGGGTAAGAACAGCACCGAGATGTGCAGCCCAAGTTGTCGTTAAACCGTTTCCTACCAACTGCAACCAGAAAGGCATGTCAGCCTCGGCACTTAGCAATCCTTGTCTCATAACGGTGGATTTTCCTCCTCCGATCACATATCCGTCACAGACCTGATCGCTGATGCTAGTCAGGTAAGCCGGAGACCCAAAATGCATGGCGATTGGCCGGTCAATCGCTCGCCGAATCTGTTGGTTACCTGATATGTCTCCTTGTGGTATCGGGGTTTCAAACATGGCAACGTTATCGTACTGTGTTAATTTCGACATCACCGGGATAGCTGTTTCAGCATTTCGAAAGGATCCGTTTGGATCTAGATCGAGTTTAAAGTCTATTGGGACGACCTTGACAATCGTGTCGACCTGATTGACAATATCCCACCATGGTCGCGGTTTGTTTTTAAAACTGGTGTAACCGTGTTCCACTGCGTCTTTAGCTTCCTTTGCCCAATTTTCAGGAGAAGCGTCAATCGACCACCAAGAAATCGGTGGATAATCGCGAACCTTGGCACCAAGCAACTCATAAACAGGAACTTCCAGGATTTTACCAACCACATCAAAAAGCGCCATCTGCAGTCCCGCACCCAAAGAATCATCATTCATCAATTCTGCTGGACTGGATCCTAAAACCCGGTTGACGCTTTCGTTAGTCACTCTGCCATAGGTGTAGTGGATAACGGTTTCGCCCCAACCTATATGTCCAGTGTCAGTCGTCACCCGACACAGTTCTAGAATCGACCAATTGTATACGGTGGATACGCTTTGCGTGGTGATTTCTTGCTGTCGTGGCGTAAATGGAACATCAACAACAATACGTTCAATATCAGTTACTTTCATTTAAATCTCCTTTTTATTAAAGAATGTCAGTCTCGATTCCAAGGGAAGACAAAGGTTGGTTGATTGGCATAGCGCTTCATTTTAACGACAATACGTTTTCCAGATCCAGGGGCTAATTGAACATTAAAGCAGGAACTTTTGACTGACAATATCTGACTGTCAGTGGTGACGTCCAGAACCTGGTGTTCTGCGTACGCACCTCCCTGTACCACAACAGTACGAGACTTAACCGGATTAATGTTAACCAATGTAAGAGTAACCTCATCATCCGTCATTTTCTCAACGAGCGCGGCAATATCTTCTGGAACCCCTGTCCGTCGATTGTCCGGGTCAAAATAACGGACCCGGCAATGTAGCGGCTCACCATGGCGCGGTTGGATTCCACCTAGCATCAATTCGACCAACGTCCGAATAGTGGCTGGATTAAATGGCATCGGATCATCCGAGAGTCGGGTGTCTGGAGTAGTTGAATCGTTGTGCATCCCTTCTACTCTCTGACGAACAGCGCCGAAATCTCGTTGTAACGCGTCTATGGGATAGTTTGGGTTTTGACCTTCCAGAAAACTGAGCCATCCATCAATGGGCAGATATTTCAAATCATCCCGTTTCATGGACCAGTAATAAACATCTAAAGCTCCATGGCTATAGGGGCTCGGTTTGTAACTGTACCATCCCTGATCCCCATGCATATGCGGATACATGACTTGATTATCTATCGTCTTCTGATTGCTATTAATTGTATCCAGCATATTACGCCAGATATTGACATAGGATTGATCGCCGGTAACAAGTAAAGCGTTGCCAAAGCCCGCGATACCTCGATGAACTGCATTTCGGTCAGCTAATTTTCCCGTCTGAGGAACAACTACAGTGAAGGCCCAGCCATAGCAGCCACCATACCATTTGCCTTGACACTCTCCGCCAATCGTACCATCTAAACCAACGTTGGATGGGATAATTCCACCGTTACTGTCAGTTCGCTCTGCCCAAGCGTCCACATATTCCAGAAGCCATTCCCTATACTTTGATTCACCGGTTAGCATATAGGCGTTAGCAGCCAGACTGGTTGCTGCGAGGTTGAGGGGATGATCGCCAACAATATCAGTGTAGTCTTTGAAATGTGCCAGCATTTCATCGAAATTTCGCTCACCATGTTTAGGATCGAAACGTCCTCCAACCTCGATTGGATCTCCTGCCCAATCGAGAGCGGTAGCTTTTCGTAATAGTGGTCCCCGACTGCCATTGAACATGCTACGGATTATTTTATGTTCTGGATCATAGTTATCAGCTTGACTGTCTTCATTCATGTAGAAACCAGCATAGCGCTTTACTCGTCTCTGGAAATTTGGATCATCGGGACCGGATAAACCTTGTAGGTTAAATACGGTCAATCCCTCAGCGTTATGAAACCAATCAAACATGACCGGGAATTCCTTGTAATACATTCCATTACGGGCAATGGGCACTTCAACTGTTTTGGCCTCAGTATATTGGCGTAAATGTCCTTCCCAGGCTTTCTTATACATATGCAAGATCGTGTCTGACGCACCCAACATATGCAAGATAGGCCACCCGGTTAGGTTCTCAATGGCATCATCTGGTCCATCGTTCCCTCCCCAACGCGGTAGACATAATAAATAGCCGCGTTCGTCAAAATATCGACTGAAGAACTCCTGACAAGCCAAAGTTTGGACTCGAATCAGTTCCCTTTCTAACAGCGCCCAAGACGGAGGAGGTGTTGGAGTATCGATCAGTAAGGTTTTTCCGTTTACTGGCGATTTCTTCATTATCAATTCCCTAATTGGTTTGTACTAATTGGTACTAAATCACATTCAGCGCAGGTGACCGATTATAACAGAGTCAATTTTAAGAATCTATCATATACTCATCTTAGCTTTTGAAGGCGATTGAACACGACTGTAAATCATCAAGAAACATGACATAGAAATAGGTTGCCAATCAAGATCAGGTATGTTATTTTCGAGATTAGGACAGTGCCGCAAACGCGTATCCTTGAGAACTTGATGAAAATTGTCGTTATCGATACCGAAACAATACGCTGGTCAGAGGAAGTTCCGGGTAGGTGGGCCAATGTCGAGTCTTTTGGCTTGACTATACTTGTCATTGGCATACCAAATAACGATTCTCTAGAGTTTCAGGTTTGTTCTCCCAATTATGCTGATCATCTAAGCCGCTTACAGCTTCAATTCTCAGATCGCGAAACAATTGAAACAACGCTGAACGAAGCCGAACGGATTGTTTCGTTTAATGCTGACAATTTTGATTTCCGCATTCTGGAGAGTGCACAATTCGATGTACAACAATGGAAAGGGAAATCGTTTGATATCCTTACACAGTTCACACGAAAAGCGGGACATCGGATTAACCTAGAAAATCTAGCAAAAACACAATTCGGCGGCTCCAAAACATTTATTACAGCGCAACAAGCTGTTGAATTTTGGCGTGCGGGACTCGAACTGATGCGAGGGTGGTCTGGGAAAAATGCCGACAAACAATACAGTGACATCTTCTGCCGTAACGTCGCAAAACATCTTTTTCAGAAAGTGATTGAATACTGCAAACAGGATGTAAGGTTAACTTATCAGCTATATCAGCACATTTTGGAAAATCAGAGTCTCAGTTATACTGACCAACGGTCAGATACAAAGAAGATAGTAAAACTAGTTGGATAGCTGCCATCATCCATGGTAAGAGGAACAAATTAGGATGTGTCTCCTCTTTTTCCCTTGTAAAGTTTCAATCTGTCCTTTGACGAAATGAGCTGGTAACAGTCCTTTAGGGATTCAGCGGTGATTTTGTCAGCATCGCCCCAAATCAGTATATAGTCCACCTTTTCAGCATACCCGCAGATATCGATCTCCCTAGCTTTCCACTGGACAGCCTGTACCCACTCTTTCTGATCAATCGGCGGCTGAAAGTTATCCCTGAAGTTAATTGGAAAATAGTCGAACTGAACTTCGTAGTTGCCGAGGTTGATGCCACCATTATTAAGGCAATAATAGTTAGCAGCGTTGACGAAGATCCCAATCCTGAATGCCCTTCCATTACCGTTGAAAAAGAAGGGCAGTACAATTTTCTTCTTTCCGATTGATTGGGTTAACGCTGTAAATTCACGGAGTTCAGTATTCAAAATACGACATTGGCGGGTAATATAGATCGTATTTACTAATGAAAGCAATACAATGATCAAAGAAAACATACGTTTCCACGCACGGCTGTTTCCTTCCCGAAACCAAGCTAACAGCAAAATCGAAGCAAGGATGGCAACCCGATCATTCAGCCAACCACCTGGCCCCACCGAACGGGGAAGTACCAAGTATAAACCGAAAAGCACTAAAAAGAGAAGCAGGAAGCTGTCAATGGATGTGAACTGATCAGTCGAACTTTTAGATCCAATGATTTTTTCTTGCCATAGTGTGTGTATCAACAAATAAATTAAGACGACAAACACGATGTAGGCAATAATAGACTGATTTTTGTCAAGCGAAATTAATATGTCCATCGACAGGAATTTTCCCAATAATTCCGGCACACGGGAAAGGCTGATTTTTGGGGATCCACCAGATAGCAGATCCGAAGATGGTAGATAGATAAGCAACAAGATACTGGAGGGTAACAAAATACAAATATTGATAATTGCTAGTTGCAACCGTTTATGAAAATAAGTTATAGCTAGAAACCCTATAGAAAAAAGCAAAAACAGGTAAGAAATTAAGTGGGCAAAGTAGGTAATGATGATCATGGTATTTAACAACACAATGCTACGAACATGAATTTCTTCTTTATGTTTCCACCAATAACCAATGGAAAAGAAAAACAGCGGCACACTAAAGGCAAAGTTGTAAAATCCCATCAGGAACAGATAGTTATAAATGAAGGGGAAAACGATCAAACTAATTCTCTCTCTGCCATGTTCAATCGCGTTCAGAAAATAAAGTATTGCTATTGGAAAGAAAATAACGTAGGCACTGAGAAAAACCTTTTCCGCTATTATAGGAGAAAAGACAATCATCAAAACGGCAAGGGCAAAATGGGACAACCAATTGGGGAAGAGATGCCAATTAATATCGTAAAATCCCTGGAACCCATATTCTGGATTCCAGTATTCTCGTAGTATATGCGAGTTGTAGATATGGCTTGGCCCGTCCTGCGTGGGAAAATAGGTAAACAACCAGATAGGCAGGAGATGAACGAAAATCAGGAATATTTGAAGTTTCTTGAAGTCAAGAATCTGATTGTCCAAAACCTCAAGCCACTTGGGCTTATCCACTGGTTTTATCCTTAACTTGTTGAACCTGTTACCAATAAATCTCTGACAACAAGCAAATTGATACCATTTACACTTTAGGTGTCGTCCACTGCAACACGTGTTCTACGCCCTACAGCCATACGCTTGATCAATTCATCAAATGTTACGCCAATTAGAATCACAAAACCAATTACCGTGAACTCCGATTCGGTTGGCACATTGAGAAAAAACACGGAATTTTTGATAACTTCAACCATAGCCGTTCCAAAGATGACACCGCTAATGGCACCTTCGCCACCACGTAGGCTGCAACCTCCAAGAACGGCACCGGCAATCGCGTATAATTCGTAAAAATTTCCGAATGTCGAAGGCTGAACAGAATTTTGATCTAAAGCAAAGAGTATACCGCCAAAACCTGCCAGAACCGAACAGATAACGTAGGCGCCGATGATCATAGCATCGGTGTTAATCCCACTGAACCGTGCAGCATCCCGATTTCGGCCTAGGGCTAATAAATATCGACCATATATAGTCTTGTTCAGAAACACAGCAGCCACAACACCAAACCCGATAAGAATAATGAATGGCATCGGTATTTTATCAAACAATCGGTATTTAACCAATAACCGTAATCCACCAAATTCATTACCAAACCCCTGGTTAATTTCTCCGGTAATATATCTGGCTATTCCTCGGTAAATAAAGAGTCCACAGAGAGTTACGATAAAAGGTTGCAATCTCAGTTTTGTGATCAGAAACCCATGGATTAATCCAATGGTTAAGGCACACATAAACACCAAAATAAATCCGATAACAATAGGAACATCTTCTCTAACAAGCAATAGCGGAAACAGTGACCCTGTCAGGCCGACAAGCGAACCAATGGATAGATCTATGCCGCCAGTGATAATCACAAAACAGGCACCGATGGCTAAAATGCCGTATAAACCTGTCCATCGCGCCATATTGATCATGTTTCCAAACTTCAGAAAACGCGGTTCAATAATACCGGTGACGAGAAAAATAGCTGCCAATAAAAGGAAAATTCCCAGTGTTTTTTTCATTGTTTTCCTGTTGCCAATTGCATAATTGCTTCTTCGCTAAGTTCTTCTCGTTGGATCTCGCCAGTCAGTTCGCCCTCATGCATAACTAATACACGGTCAGATATGCGCAAAATTTCTTCTAGATCGCTTGATATCATTAAAATGGCAACCTCCTGAGAAACCATCTTCTCAATCAATTGATAAATTTCGCTTTTTGAGATCACATCAACCCCACGTGTGGGTTCATCGAGCAACAGGACTTGTGGTGAAAGTGAGAGCCATTTAGCTAGTACAACCTTTTGTTGGTTGCCACCGGAGAGCATCCCAACGTCATTGAAGATATTGGTTGTTCTAACATTAAGATCCTCGACCATTTGCTTCGTAACACGTTCGATCTCTTTTTCACGTATAAATTTTGCCCATTGATAACAATTTAACGAGGGAAGCGTAATGTTGTCGCAAACGTTAGATCCAACAATTAATCCATGGATGCGGCGATCTTCGGGAACCATGGCAACGCCTGCCTCAATTGCCTGACGAGGTGTGCCTAGGTCTACTTCCTTACTGTTAACTTTGATTGTACCAGATATGGTTTCCCTGATACCGAAAATGGCCTCAGCCAGTTCAGTTCGACCTGCGCCAACCAAACCAAACATACCGACAACTTCGCCTGAGTGAATAGTGAAACTGATCGGGGCCGCGGTAAGTTCTGGAATCACAAGGTCACAGACTTCCAGCATAGGTTTATGGGTTCGTTGAACCTGCCTTTGCTGATACTGCGGTAATTCCCTACCCACCATAAAGGATACCATTCGGTTGTGAGTAATTTCTTCGCGTGCTAATTCTCCACTGTTCTTGCCATCACGCAGGACAAGCACACGATCAGCAATCTGACTGACCTCCGCTAAGCGGTGAGAAATATAAACGATGCAGACGCCACTGGATTTTAGAGTTCTGATTAATTCAAATAGACGGTTAGTTTCATACTGGGTCAAACTGCTCGTTGGCTCATCCATGATGATCAACCGCGCCTTTTGCGATAATGCTTTTCCAATTTCAACCATCTGTTGCTGACCAATTGATAGGTTCTCCACCAGTGTGTTGGGTGAAAGGTCAAGCGAAAGTTGGGAGAGGATCTCTTTAGTCTGCGTTGTGATCTGTTGAGAATCGATGAAATTGAAAGGCTTAAATTTGCGCGGCTCTCGGCCCAGATAGATGTTAGCGGAGACGCTGAGATTGTTAGCGAGATTGAGTTCCTGGTGAATGAAAGCAATGCCGAGATCTGTCGCCCGAGCTACGGAAGGGATGGTGACCACTTCTCCATCAACACAGACTTCACCCGCATCAGGTTGATACACACCAGCAATGATTCGCATCAGCGTACTTTTGCCGGCACCATTTTCACCAATAACCGCTATGATTTCACTGGCATGGAATGTTATGTCAACGGCGTTAACAGCATGAACACCGGGGAACCACTTGTGGATTTTCCTGGCTTCTAGGAGTGGAGATGTCACCTTAATTAGAAGATTTTTTGGCTTCTTCGCCTAATTGCTGAAGCGCCTTCAAATGTGCCCAAAATTCCTCTACATTATTCTTTTTAATCACCTTGGTCGGAATATCCAACTGTTTGTTCTCTGGAATCATCGAAGTATCGCCTCCAACCAGTGCTTTGAGATACTTTACCGATTGATAACCAAATTCGTAAGGTTGCTGAACAACAGTACCATGTACATATCCATCTTTGATACCTTGCAACGTCAACTCATCCTCGTCAAAGGATATTAATCTGACTTGGCCTTCCATACCGACGTCCTTCAAGGCCTCAAGACATTGCGGTACGTTGTAGGCCCATAAGCCGACCATAGCGTCAATATCAGGATACTTCTTCAACGTGTTCTCGGCGTTTTTCTTGGCCGTTGCTCGGTCTCCTTGATCTGTTCTGGTATCAAGAATGATGTATTTCCCGGCCATTATAGCTGTACGCGGTAATCCAGATGGCTTTGTTGCTGAGGCAGAGACACCCTCTTTCAATTCGTCTATGACGCCTTCCCGACGTTGTTGAGCATTGAGGACATCCATTTTGCCAACGTAGATCATGATCTGGCCTCCGTCTGGAAGGGCTTCTTTGATCAATTGGCCAACTTGGCGTCCGCCGGAGTAATTGTTGGTACCAAGATAAAACAGACGGTTACTGTCAGGTGCGTCGCTATCGTGACAAACTAACTTGACCTTTGCTGCCACCTCGTTCAGGATTTCAGTCTGATTCTTTGGATCTAAAGGACTAACAGCGATTCCTTTGACGATGTCCTGCTGAATTAGCGTCTCCAAAATCCGGTTCTGTTCAGTAGACGAACCATCAAATGGGATTTTAAAATCACATTTGACGTTAAAGTCCTGTTCTGCTTTATAGCAACCTGCTCGAGCATAATTCCAGAATGGATCTGGTAAATTGACCACAAATGCAAGGTGCAACCGATCATCCTGGTTTTGCTCGGTAGATGTTTTCTTTGTTGATTGGTCCGCACACCCACTGGCCAAGATTGCGATCAACAAAAATGAGTATAAGAAACATACTGCTTTTCTGTACATGAAGAACTCCTTTACTTGTTAAGTTAATTTCACGATAGAATTTCTGTGATCACATCTCCATAAACGTCAGTTAGACGTATATCACGACCACTGAATCGATAAGTAAGTTGCTTATGATCAATCCCCAACAGATGGAGAATCGTGGCATGTAGATCATGAACCGTAACCTCATTCTCCTTAACGGCTTTATAACCATACTCATCTGTGGCACCATAAACGGTTCCACCTTTAATACCTGCACCAGCAAACCACATTGAGAAACCAAACGGATTATGATCACGCCCATCCTTGCCTTGTGAAAAAGGTGTGCGTCCAAACTCACCTGACCAGACAATCAGCGTTTCATCAAGTAGCCCTCGAGACTTTAAGTCCATTAGCAAGGCCGCAATAGGTTGATCGACAGCTAACGCATTCTTATAATGGTTACCTTTCAAGTTTCCATGCTGATCCCAGCGTGAATAGCCATCTACCATTGGGCAAGTTAACTCGATGAACCGGACACCCCGCTCAACTAAACGCCGTGCTATCAAGCACTGTCTGGCGTAAGTTCGAGTGTGTGCGTACGTAGCATCAAAACCATATAATTTCTTAATTCTTTTGCTCTCACCTCTAAGATCGGTCAACTCCGGCACAGTGTCCTGCATCCGATAGGCCAATTCATAATTGGTGATTGCCGATTCAATCTCGTCAGTATGTCCAACTCGACCCAGTAACCGTTTGTCCAATTGCCTGACAAAGTCCAGTTTGTTTCTCTGCAGTTTCGGGAGCGGGTCAGATTTGTTAATATTAGCAATAGGAGATTCGCCTGATTGAAAAATCGAGCCTTGGTAATATGCCGGCAGAAACCCGTTATTGAAATTATCCAGCCCTCCAGAAGGGATCAGCCCACCATTCAGAACAACGAATCCCGGCAGATTCTGGTTTTCGCTTCCTAAACCATAGCTGACCCACGCCCCCACACTGGGTCGACCTTGCAATCCGTGTCCGGTATGCAGAAAGTAGTTGGCATTGGTATGTTCTGAGAACTCCGATACCATGGAGCGAATTATGGCTAGATCGTCCACACAGGTGGCAACATGCGGAAATAAGTCACTAACCTCAATACCGCTCTGTCCATAACGTTTGAATTCCCAAGGACTTTTAAGCACTCCACCGTTATTGTTGAACTGTGTGGGTTCAATCTTCATTTTCATTGGGTTGCCATTCTCTTTGGCTAGCAACGGTTTAGGATCAAAAGTGTCGACATGGGAGACACCACCGTCCATGTAAAGAAAGATGACATTTTTGGCTTTGGGTTCAAAATGGCTGGGTTGAGGAGAAAGGGGGTTGACTTTACCAGAGGTAAGCACGTTACCGAATGTTTTAGATCCCATCAATCCGAGCAAAGCTAGTGAACCAAACCCATTGGAACACAGGCTTAACATTCGTCGACGCGTCATTTTTGAATCCTTCATAATTCCACCTAAAAGATGTAAAGAAATTCTTTAGAATTGAAAAGAACATGGCCAAGATCTTTCCAGATCCGTTTATCATACAGGCTCTTTGATTCCGGGATATTGTATTCCCTACCTTGTTTATACAGCATAGCTACAGCTTGATTTACTTCAACTTCCGATGGAGACCTGGAATAAGCATGCTGATACATCCATTTAATCCGGCCTTCCAAACTATCAATTTCCTGTTTCAGCATTTGGCTTGCCCAGTATTCAGCTTGTTGAATAACAAATGGGCTATTCATGAGTGTCAGTGCTTGGCCAGGAACATTTGTTGAGTTCCTTCTGCCAAAGGTTGTGAACGGTATCGGCAAGTCAAACGTGAGCATCATGTCAGGCAGAAAGTTCCGACGCATTTCGATGTATATACTGCGTCTACCATTACCGTCAAGCGGGCCGCTTTGCCCCGGTTTACCACGACCAATCATGAAAGGTGTTAGATGCACAACCTCACTTTGGCCATACATTTTAGAATTGAGGCGTCCTGAAACCGCAAGCATACCATCACGAATAGCTTCAGCTTCCAGCCGACGAACGTTCACACTTTGAAGTAGACGGTTATCCGGATCAAACTTTAATGACTCGGGAGACCGCTGGCTTGACATTCGATAAGTATTCGAATTAACAATAGTATGAATCAGGTCTTTAACTGACCAACCATTCGAGACAAACTGACTAGCCAGATAATCAAGCAATTTGGGATGTGAGGGCAACTCTCCCATCAGACCGAAATTATCAACTGTGGCAACAATGCCTCTGCCAAAAAGGTGATGCCAGATTCGGTTGACCATCACTCTAGAAGTCAAAGGGTTACCAGGGTCAACAATATCCTCGGCCAATTGTAGCCGCCCGCTAGTGCCAGTTTGATATGGAGTGTCTGACCCAGCTAAGACTTCAAGAAAGCGAGAGGAAACAGTCTCAGCTAAATCCCTGGGATCTCCTCTTGTATAAACAGCCATCTGATGTGAATTACCGTCTGTCATAGCCACGACTCGTTGGTCAAGCGGCAAGGCTGTTTCCAGCTGGCTGTAAGAGAGAATTAAAGCGTTCAAATCCGAAGAGTTGGACAGCAACTTATGCTGAAGAAGAAAGTTGGGTAGATCCAATTGGTATCTGTCTGATGTCCCCACTTTCCAAACGTTGAAAGCGGATAGAATCCGTTGATCAAACAGGGTTGCTAATTCTTCGCATGACGCGACCTGTTCAGAGAATTGCTGGATTTTGATGGTAAACGACTTAGGTAGTTCTCCATTGTGAGCAACCACCAAGTCAACAGCGATGAAGTTGTCGAAACCGACACCATGTAGCATTTCAATGTAGGCACGATGCCCTTTCCACCGACGAACATCAAATTTTTGCCATTGAACTCTCGAATTATTGATTTGGCGTTCTAACCCACCGTAAATTGGATCTCGAATAAGCTGAAGGTTATGAAGAACAATACGGATCTTATTACCGTGTCCAAGTGCATGAACATTAATAAAATCGTGTTCAATGGTAAAGGTTGGTGACCGTAAGGCTCCCGGTAATTGTGTCGTCGCACCGACACTGGAAGGGATGGAGGGTAAAAGTTGATTGATTTGCCTGTCTTTGCCACTAATTAAAATATCGCCTTCCGCTAGAGATGACTGCCCAAAAGCAATTCCTTCAAGGTACCAATTGCCAAAATCACCATCCCGGAAATCGCCCAGAACTGCACTATCCTTTTGCTTTAGATCTGATTTCAACTCTCCGGACATTTGTAGATTAATTGGGGCTTCGCTCCTTAATTCTTCTATGGCTTTAAACCAATGGTAAAGTGGATGCTCCGGCTTATCGATTTTTGCATCTTTTAGAACATTAGCCCACTGAATCAGTTGATCCACTTCCAGACTCTGATCGTCCACCGTCGCCTGTTGAGCCATTTCGGAGTAGAGGAATTCGGGGGATGTTGGTAAATTGGTTAAGGCTATATGATCCAGGCTGATATGGCCCCAACCGCCGGAATGTTTATCAACGATCTCGATCCGGGCAGTTTTATCGGCAAATTCTGACACATTCCAGGTAACTGCTGCCAACTTCGCTTGATTGTTCCCCGTAGCGGTGCGAACAATCTGATCATCAATTACCAGGTTAACACAGGTTTTGTTATGATAATTGCCACCGCCAATCAGAAAATTAACGAATTTCCGTCGGACTTGGAACTTCGGAGAGGTCAGCATACCTTGCGCCTTATCTCCGTCAGACAGACTGTTAGCAAAACCTATCCCCTTGAAACCTATGACATCTTTTTGAAATTCGAGATTGCCTCTGGCAGGTTTTAATCCAAAAGCTTCCCCAGTTGCCTGCCAATCGCCGTAGTCTTGCCCTTCAAAATCAGCAATAATCAAATCTTGACTAAAATCATGCCGCTGTGATTTTGTCTCAAAATACTCCTGTGCCTGATTTCGAATTCCTGATGTTGCGACCAGATATCGACCGAGATTCTTGGTTCTGATTTGCCAGCTGTCTATAAGCATCTGACGGATTTTTGATTTCTCTGTTCGTAAAGTTTTTGCCTGGTTAGCAAGCTTGTCAGGATTATGGATGGATGCATAAGTCATCCGCGAATTGGCCATGATGGCAAAAAGGGAATAGTAATCTTTGGTGGATATAGCATCAAACTTGTGGTCGTGGCAGCGGGCACAGCCAACGGTCAGCCCCAGAAAAGTTTTGCTGGTCACATCAATCATATTGTCAATCCGAACTGCTTCATCTTCTAAAATATCAACTGGACTATGTGTCGCCTCGCCTAGATGGTAGAATGCTGTGCCCATGACAGATTCGTTATACCCAAGTTCAGGATGGATTCTGGGATCACCAAGCAAATCTCCGGCAATATGCTCACGGACAAACTGATTGTAAGGAATATCATTGTTGAAAGCCCGAATAAGATAATCCCTATAAGGCCAGACATTTTGGATTGGGTAGTCGCCTTCATGACCGCGTGTTTCTGCATATCGCACCAGGTCCATCCAGTGCCTGGCCCATCTTTCTCCAAAATGGGGTGAATCCAGAAGTCGATTAACCATTCCAGTGTAGGCATTCTCAGAGGTGTCTGCTAAAAATGTATCCACTTCCTTCGGAGTCGGCGGAAGTCCCGTCAGAACATAAGTCACCCGTCGAATCAGCGTTCTTTTGTCAGCAGGATCAGCGGGTGTTAGCCCTTCTCCTTCAAGACGGGCCAGAACAAATTGATCTATTGGGTTGGCAACCCACTCCTTATTTTGCACCTCAGGCGGTATGGTTACCTTAACTGGCTGGTAACACCAGAAATTCGATCTGGATTTGATGTCGAATAGTGAGATACCGTTGGGTTTAGTTTGTTCGGTTCTAGGGTCTGGTGCCCCCATGTGAACCCAGCTTCGAAAGTGACCAATAATTTGACCTGACAACTGGCTTTTAGGATGCATCTGCAAATCTGGATTTGTGTAACTAATGATCTGAATCAACAGACTGTTGTCAGCATCACCAGGAATAATAGCCGGACCGCGGTAGCCGCCTTTTTTCCAACCGGATCGGCTATCAAGCATCAGCCCACCCTCCTGCTTGGTGTTAGAGGCATGGCAACTGTAGCAATTTTCAATTAATATTGGACGGATATGACTTTCGAAGAACCCAAATTGTTCTGTGGTAAAACCATTTTGGTTGCAGAAAGCATTCCACGACACAATATGAACAAGGATGAGCACCGCATAAACATGTTTTATTGGTTTAATCATAAATTGGATTTGGCTTAAAACTTCATTGTCAAACATAGGACGAATTGTTGAATATAACATCTCTTTATCTGGATGATCGTGATAAACATTTGGTGTTGTTCCTCATCATCAAATGACACTAAACGTAAAGCTAAGTTAGAATTTTTGTGATGATATTTCCATGAACGTCAGTTAGACGTATATCACGACCACTGAATCGATAAGTAAGTTGCTTATGGTCAATCCCCAACAGATGGAGAATCGTGGCATGTAGATCATGAACCGTAACCTCATTCTCCTTAACGGCTTTATAACCATACTCATCTGTGGCACCATAAACGGTTCCACCTTTAATACCTGCACCAGCAAACCACATTGAGAAACCAAACGGATTATGATCACGCCCATCCTTGCCTTGTGAAAAAGGTGTGCGTCCAAACTCACCTGACCAGACAATCAGCGTTTCATCAAGTAGCCCTCGAGACTTTAAGTCCATTAGCAAGGCCGCAATAGGTTGATCGACAGCTAACGCATTCTTATAATGGTTACCTTTCAAGTTTCCATGCTGATCCCAGCGTGAATAGCCATCTACCATTGGGCAAGTTAACTCGATGAACCGGACACCCCGCTCAACTAAACGCCGTGCTATCAAGCACTGTCTGGCGTAAGTTCGAGTGTGTGCGTACGTAGCATCAAAACCATATAATTTCTTAATTCTTTTGCTCTCACCTCTAAGATCGGTCAACTCCGGCACAGTGTCCTGCATCCGATAGGCCAATTCATAATTGGTGATTGCCGATTCAATCTCGTCAGTATGTCCAACTCGACCCAGTAACCGTTTGTCCAATTGCCTGACAAAGTCCAGTTTGTTTCTCTGCAGTTTCGGGAGCGGGTCAGATTTGTTAATATTAGCAATAGGAGATTCGCCTGATTGAAAAATCGAGCCTTGGTAATATGCCGGCAGAAACCCGTTATTGAAATTATCCAGCCCTCCAGAAGGGATCAGCCCACCATTCAGAACAACGAATCCCGGCAGATTCTGGTTTTCGCTTCCTAAACCATAGCTGACCCACGCCCCCACACTGGGTCGACCTTGCAATCCGTGTCCGGTATGCAGAAAGTAGTTGGCATTGGTATGTTCTGAGAACTCCGATACCATGGAGCGAATTATGGCTAGATCGTCCACACAGGTGGCAACATGCGGAAATAAGTCACTAACCTCAATACCGCTCTGTCCATAACGTTTGAATTCCCAAGGACTTTTAAGCACTCCACCGTTATTGTTGAACTGTGTGGGTTCAATCTTCATTTTCATTGGGTTGCCATTCTCTTTGGCTAGCAACGGTTTAGGATCAAAAGTGTCGACATGGGAGACACCACCGTCCATGTAAAGAAAGATGACATTTTTGGCTTTGGGTTCAAAATGGCTGGGTTGAGGAGAAAGGGGGTTGACTTTACCAGAGGTAAGCACGTTACCGAATGTTTTAGATCCCATCAATCCGAGCAAAGCTAGTGAACCAAACCCATTGGAACACAGGCTTAACATTCGTCGACGCGTCATTTTTGGACCTTTCATAAGTTTAAAATTACTGCCATAACTCACAGCCGTTAAAGGTCATATGTTTCTCTTTAGTATACTTTGGTTTAGATAAATAATTATTCACTCCATCAACTGGACCACCACGCAACATAAAAGCACTGGGCCACTGCCGATCAGACACAATTCGAGTGCTTGAGGGAATATATCGGATTGTTAAACCGCATCTTCTTTTGGCTGATAGGTTTGGATTTGATCCGTGAATGATATTGGGATGATGGACTGACACATCACCAGCTTCAAGAATGACATCGACAGCCCTGGTTTCATCAACAAGATCCGGATCTATTCCGGAACTGAGCACATTCGGGATATCTTGACGTCTTTTCATCTCTTGTAGTTGGGAATAGTGGGTACCGGGAATAACTCGCATACAACCATTTTCGGCTGTCGATTCATCGACGGCCAGCCAAAGAGTTACTACCTCCATCGGTTCAAGTGGCCAATAACTGCCGTCCTGATGCCAGAGTACAGGACGACCATCTGACGGAGGTTTGGAGATATAGTGGGAAGCAAACAGCGCAATATCTTTACCAACAAAGATCTCAGCGATATCAAGCAATCGGTCATCACCAACCAATCGAACCCAAAAAGGATCATCACTCATCAGGAAATGCCCCAAATTCTCTGGGCGAAGATCTGGATTCTTTTCCATCAACCAGCCAACGTGGTTACTGGTTTCCTGCAACAAGTTAGCATCTAGGACATTTGTAAATACCAAATAGCCATCCTCTTGATATTGTTTGCGTAGTTGTTCCTGTTCTACTGGAGCATACATCGTACTGTGTCCCTACCTACATATATTATAATGTTTTTTGATAGTGTTAAAGATGTAATGATTGACTATGGAAATGGACAAAATCTCAAATGGCACCAATGTGGTTGTTTAGTTTTTTGGAAAAAGAAACTGTCTTTCTAACTAATCGGGCTACTCGTTGACGCAATTTACAGTTGAAGCCTTCGATTCGGTTGGTTTCACCACTCGACTTTCCCGCCACTCGATGACGTTTGGCTGGCAACACTAATGGGTAAGCCTTCCAAAAGTCGGTGTAGCAGACGATAAATAGGTAACAAGGATCGCCATAGTGCCTTGGCTCCCTTTTTCGAACGGGCTCCTATAATACAGCCCTACAATTTGGTGGCCGTCTCTATCCGGGGCTAACCACAACCATCGCTTGTTGTTCTTGTGGCCAACAAAAGTCTACATTTCATCGCATTCGACTGTTAGGCGCTGTGTTTTTTTGACATTTACCTCTTTGGGAGTTGAGTTGTATTTTTGGTTGACATAGTTTAGTAGCCAAGAGAGTGAGACAGCACAGACTCGGACAATTCCGCGCAGGGAGATCTTCTCGCGCAGTAGTTTATCGATTGTTTCCTTGGTCTGTGGATCAATTGTTTTGTGAGTTGGGTTCAGAACGAATTGTCGTTGGCAAGCGGGACAAAGATAACGTTGTCTACCGTTGTGGATATGCCCGTTTTTAACTACCCACTGACAACCACATTGTACACATTTGGGCAAGATGTTACTCCTGGTTTTTAGGTCCTAATTTCACCCAATATCCATTACTCTTGGAACACTGCCTGTTTTTTTATTAAGCCAGCCATATCTATATTATGTCAATCTAAAACCTCTGACAACGAAAATCTCTCTGTGAGGGGTTGTTTTCAAGTTAATTTGGAGACAAGCGGGACAAAGATAACGTTGTCTACCGTTGTGGATATGCCCGTTTTTAACTACCCACTGACAACCACATTGTACACATTTGGGCAAGATGTTACTCCTGGTTTTTAGGTCCTAATTTCACCCAATATCCATTACTCTTGGAACACTGCCTGTTTTTTTATTAAGCCAGCCATATCTATATTATGTCAATCTAAAACCTCTGACAACGAAAATCTCTCTGTGAGGGGTTGTTTTCAAGTTAATTTGGAGAATAAGAAGTAATTTCCTCCAAATCCTTTCCATCTGATCGATAAAATTTCCGATTGGGGTATTGATCCATCAATAGTTGGTTACGATCTCCTCTATCAATTGCAAAGACAATATCTCCGGTTAGTAGCGAATGGTTTTGAGGAAATACACCTCGATAATATCTTTGATCAACGAATATGATGGCGTTGGAAATCTTTTTTGCTTTAGTTGCCTGTAGGGGATCTGTGTTAATATGCGTATAGAAATCGTTAGCATAGTATTTTTGTATTGGCAGTATATAAAGACCCACCATGAAAGCAAAACACAAAATCAGACTAAAGATTAACGTTATTCTAATTAAACGTTCTGTGACAGCAATTTGCAATATATCTCGCACAAATTTTGGCGTATAAATTAAACCTCGCACTGTCAGAAGAACAAGAGTTGCAACCGACTCATAAAGGAATCTCGGGATCAGGTTACTACCTACTGAGTACCAATAGAAGAAATAACCGAAAGCCAGCGTAATCAGAACACTCCCCATCAACAGATCCCAGCGATTTTTCACGCCTGATAAAAACAAAACCAGTACAAATATCAGTGATGGTATTGGCCATTCAAATAGACGAAGATTCAAAAAATTCAGACGATCAAAACTGAGAACTAAGCCGTGTGACGGCGTGTGAACCGTTTGGCCCGGTGGACTCTTCCCAAAACCTGGATTATGTCCCTCTGTAAACTGAACGACGTATCCAAACAACATCGGATTCCCATTGGTTACATAATTATAGCTAAGTAGCATAACGATTATCAGAAGCACTGCGGTGGCAAGAGTCAAGAAACAGGCTAAATACATTCTTGGCTTCTTTATCATTAGGATAACTGAATAAATACAAAAGGGAATCGATACTAAAACAGCAGTAAAGGGCCGTGTACTGGCCATCCATCCAAGTCCAATTCCAGCAATAAACGAATCTAGCCGTCTTTGTCTGCGGGTAGTCCTGGCAAAAAACAGCATAAACAGAGTGCCACAAAAGAGAGCTGTTGCATGATTCATAAATCCGGAGGACATCACTAACAAAAAGGAACAAAAACAGGCCAATATACCTGCCAATTTCCCCGTGTTCTCATCATAGACCTCTTTACCAAGGAAGTAAATTAAGACTACAGTAGCTGACCCAAGTATCGGGTTGACCAACCAAGGCGAGCCGATGAGAACACCCAACATTATCATCAATACATGTCCGGGAGGAAAAACAGAGTACCATTTCCCGTCTTTCATAATCATGAGTGGATTAAAATCGAAGAATTCCTTGAGTTCGGGTTCGGGAGCATATAATCGACCTGAGGCGAAGATGCGTCCATGAAACAGCTGGACCACGCTATCTGTTACGTGCGGCGTTCGATCAAACAGATAATATGATCCAAGATTCGTAAGAAAAAGCGCCAGCAAGAATATAAGAGTGGAAAAAGCCAAACTGCTTTGTTTTGAAATAAGACGCCAAAACTGATGCGCAATTTCTGCCAACTGGTTTTGGTGAGCCATCCATCGGAGGATAGGATAGAAACTGATCATAATCAGGCAAACGCCACCAGATCCGCATATAAGGTACAAAACAGTTGACCATCCTTTCGATAGCGGCCACATGGTGAACAAAAAGAGCATGATGACGAATAACCTTTTGGCTACCTGTGGTGGGAGGAAAAAGGAGACCAACACTTGGCGCACACTTTGAAAAGAGAGGGAGATACTAAAACAGACAGCGATACACCAAATCCATGTCTTTATACTGAATTTGACTAACCAATTCAGTGGTTGGAGTTGGATCTGAATCAATGTTTCCAGCCCTTGATATTCAGTTGATACATGTGACATAGTCCAAGGATTGATATGTGGAACAACTGTCAGCAAGATTATGCTTCCAACGAATACCAAAATCAGACGAAGACTAATTGAACTTGCCGTGGTGAGGTGATGCGCTGTTATCATGACCTGCACTTTTAATTTGGACTTATAAAAATATGATTGTTCAGAAAGAGGACAAGAATTCTATACTTGTTGCTGATAATTGACAAATCAAATTGTTCTACTAACTTGGTTGAATGGAGGAATCCTCATAGGACTTGGCAGATTGACAATTAGCTGGTTGCATGTCATAATAATTTTCAACCTCAAGGGTATGCATCCATCATGAATTTTAGTATTTCAAGAAGACAAATTTCTATAGCAATTATTTTGGCTTTTGTCCTCTTTTTGATTGTATTAGCGATTAATATAATCCTGCGCCGCGAATCAGAAATCAGACTAATTACGCTTTTACCTAGTCAACCGGTTGGTTATTTATCCGTCAAGGAACTGGGGGGCCTTGTCAACACTTTTCAACACAGTGATTTTGGCAAAGCGGTTAAACAGGTTCCAATTCTTGATGGTATTCAGCAAAAACCTTGGTGGCAACAGATTCATTATCAAAAGGAACTTTGGGAGTACGAAATAGGTGCCAAGCTTGATCTTAAATTTCTCGAAAGCTATTTTGGGCGACAAGCTATTCTAGCATTCTATCAAAGTGAAGAGAAATTATCTTTTTTACTGATCAGCGATGTCGGTGCTAAAGGGATACTTGAAGTTTCAACTATTGTGGCAGCAGGGCCAATCAACTCAAAATATGAACGGATCAAGTCGAAACACTTAGGTGTGACAATCAACACAATTACTGGTTATCCACTCGATTTCAGCTACGCTTTTGTTGACACTGTTGGCATATTGTCGTTCGACGAGTCACTGGTTGAAGATGTCATAAAAATCCATGTTGCTCGGCAGCCGGGTTTTGTGGAGCAGTCCTATACCGATCTGCTAGAACGCTACGATTCATCAAAGAATACAGGCTATGTCAACTTTTCAAAAATCTTGCGAAACGTTAAGATTACGCCTATATTTAAGACAGCGCTAACGCCAATCAAGACAATGACTTTCAGCAATCAACATGAAAATGGCATGATTATTTTCGATAGCCGCTTCACCTTAAATAAACCAATTGATTTGGTAATGGCAACACTCAAAATCCCAAATGGACAAACTTTTGAAGTTGAACCTAAACAACTCATCGCCGACATTGAGAATTTTTTTCCTATCTTGAAACTTATTGCCTTGGCAAATGGTGTTCAGCTAGGTAATCAGTGGAAGGATAACCTTCTTGCCAACTTAGCTCCTCTTGAAACACTGGGAACAATGGTTACCCAAATTCAATTTAGTGATCAGTCTGCGACAGCGACAATAAAAATTCCGTTGGAGTAAAAAAAATGAAAATTCTTAGTATGACCTGCTTCCTTCTTTTTGTGTGTCTGACAGCGATAACCGATGCACGTATCTCGTCGAGTACCAAACAACTTGATCGTCACATTACAGCAAAAATAAAGGAGGCTAAAATACAACCGTCAGGGAAATCAAATGATACTGAATTTTTAAGACGAATCCACTTGGATCTAACCGGGAAAATTCCAACATTGGAGGAGATCGAAGCATTTGAAAAAGCCGGACGAGGCAAACGCCAAAAAAAGATCAACCAATTGCTGAATAGTGATCTGTACTACGACCACTGGGGACGAATTTGGGTTAAATGGTTAATTAACAGAAACGGGGGCAACCAACAAGTTCGAACTGGTCTGGAAAAGTGGGTGCGCGATAGTCTGCGAGTCAATAAACCTTACAACCAATTCGTTACGGAGTTACTGACAGCAACCGGCGATACACGTGACAATCCGGCGGGGAACTATATACAACGCTATAATCTATCACCAACCAACCTTACATCACACAGTTCGCGACTTTTCCTCGGCTTGCCCATGCAGTGTGCCGAATGTCACGATCACAAAACTGAACCATGGTATCAAGAAGACTACTACAGCATGGCTTCCTTCTTCACCAACGTTCGTAGTAAGGCTGTTTACGAAAAGAACGATCGTGGACAAGACCAACTCGTTAGCTGGGTTTTGAGAGATGAAAATAAGGGATCCATCCGTATGCCTGATTCTAATCAAGAAATTTTCCCACGTTTTCTTGATGGTAACATATATCGAGGGGTGGCGCAGAAAAAGCGTGAGGCCTTGAGCAAGTGGGTCACTGACCGAAAGAACCCATATTTCAGTCCAGCGATCGTAAACCGGATCTGGTCTCAGTTTATGGGCAGAGGGTTTGTGGAACCACTGGACGCATTTGGGGAAGAACATCCGTCGACACATCCAGAACTCTTGGATTGGTTGGCAGAAGACTTTGCTAGATATGGATATAACCTCCAGCATCTGATGAAGACCATTCTTAATTCAGATGCCTACCAGCGCACATCGGCCAAAAATTCGAAGAATGAAGACGACAAATACTACTATTCACACGCCTATATAAAGCCGTTAAGTGCAGAACAGTTTTTTTATTCTATGCTGGAAGCCACCGGTTTTGAGCGTCTGCAGAAAAGACGTGATAAAAACCAGCTTGAATCGATGAAACGGAACTATCTTCGTCGATTCATCTACTTACTTGACAATGGGGAAATGGAAGAAATTGAAGCCTTCAACGGTACAGTACCACAAGCTTTGATGATGATTAACGGTCCTTTGGTTAATGATAGTGGAGATCACCGTCAACGTGGAAGCCTTATCAATTACATCTTAAAAAACTACCGCACGACAAAAGATCGGATGAAGCGGATCTATCTGACGGTACTCTCACGCAAACCGACCTCAAAAGAAATGACACATTTTGAACGGTATATGAAGCGAAGTTTGTATAACGATAAAAAACTTGCTTATGAAGATCTGTATTGGGTGCTATTGAACTCCGCCGAATTTGCCCTTAACCATTAGTTAGCAGAATGACTAACCAAGTTATTGTCCGGTCTGGTTCAAAATGGCTCCATTTCAAGCAGCCTCTATATATTATTGAAACGCATCGACTCGATGAAGTCATCCCAAAACTTCAGGATATAGAAGAAACAGCCAGCCGATTCGATCTTTATGCTGTCGGATTTATCAGTTATGAAGCCGCTCCCGCATTCGACAGCGCATTGACGACACTTTCTTCCACCGGTTTCCCCTTAATTTGGTTTGGTCTCTATGAGGAACCAGATTCAATGAATGTCCTTCCTATCTTTACTGAAAAACTTGATAGGTTGTGGACACCATCCATTGATCAAGATGATTACAGGAAAATACTTGAACGAATCAGGAGCTTCATTGCCGCCGGAGAGACGTATCAGGTTAATTACACATTTCGTTTGCGTTCCAAACACAATGGAGATCCGCTCACATTATTTCGCCAGTTGATAATGGCACAACCAGCCAGATATGCTTCTTATGTGGAAACAGATCAGTTTGCTATCTGTTCAACCTCGCCAGAACTTTTTTTTAATCTCAATGACCAGCAATTGATCACACGACCGATGAAAGGCACAGCCAATCGCGGACTCACCTTCAGCAAAGATCAGGAGCAAGCCAACAGATTACAAAACTCACCAAAGGATCGCGCTGAAAATCTGATGATTGTAGACATGATGCGGAATGATCTGGGACGTATTGCATCATCAGGTAGTATTAAAGTACCAAACTTGTTTGAGGTAGAAAAATATCCCACAGTCTGGCAGATGACCTCGACCGTTTCTGCTCAAACGGGGGCATCTTTTTCAGAAATTCTAACGGCACTTTTCCCTTCGGCCTCCATTACCGGCGCACCAAAAGTTCAGACGATGAAGATTATTGCTGATCTTGAAAATAACCCAAGAAAGATCTATACCGGCACAATCGGCTATTTGTCACCAGGTCGAAAAGCACAATTTAACGTGGCTATCCGAACGGTGCTAATCGATAAGTGGAATGGAACTAGCGAGTATGGTGTCGGCAGCGGTGTTGTCTGGGATTCTGTAGATCAACTTGAATTTGAGGAATGTCTGGTAAAAGCGAAAATTTTGACCGAATCCCATCCCAACTTTTCCATCTTTGAAAGCCTACTTTGGGAAAACGAAAACTATTTCCTATTATCGTATCACCTTGATCGTTTGCATAAATCAGCGAAATATTTCGATTTCCCGGTTGACGTTAACCTGATTGAAAAAAAATTGTTGAAGCTTAGTACAACTTTATCGACAGCTGAACAAAATAAACCCCATAAAATCAGGCTTATTTTAAGTCCAACGGGTCAGATAGACTGCCAATCGACGTCAATTACAAGGGATCAGAATCAACAACCTGTGCAGATCAAACTAGCAAGTACACCAATAGACCCATCAAATCGCTTCCTTTATCACAAAACAACGCAAAGGGACGTGTACGACCAAGCCAAAATGGATAATCCCGATTGTGACGATGTTTTGCTTTGGAACAAAAATGGTGAAATTACCGAAAGTTGCATCGCCAACGTGGTAGTTGATATTAAAGATAAGCTCATAACACCGCCAGTATCATCCGGACTTTTAGCTGGAACTTTTCGAGCGTGGTTGCTGGATCAGCAAAAAATTAGTGAGGAAATTGTCACCATTGACGATGTCATGCTGGCCAATCAAATCTACCTTATCAATTCAGTGAGGAAGTGGCGTCAAGCTAACCTACCTACTCTACATATCAAGGAATATGGATTGCAGAGGGAAGCTATTTGAACCACGACCCGTATGAAGCATTCCGCATTGGCAGTTTTCGGGCATATATGTCTGGTTGGTTTACTTCGTTAATAGGAACTAGAATTCAAAGTGTTGCGATTGGCTGGGAGATATATCAACGAACTGGAAAGGCTCTGTCGCTTGGTCTTGTTGGTCTCATTCAAGCATTACCAAACATGTTGTTAGCATTACCTGCCGGCTATCTGGCGGATACCTTTGACCGCCGCAAACTGGTTATTTTCAGTCTTGCTGGTGCGACAGTAACTTCTGTAAGTCTGGCAGTTCTGTCATACCATCAAGGCAACACAGGTCTGATGTACCTGCTTCTTCTATTCGATGCCACGGCATTGGCGCTGGGGCGACCTGCTAGATCGGCATTGCTCCCTCAACTTGTACCCCGCCAAGTTTTTCCAAATGCGGTGATGTGGAGTTCCAGCACGTTTCATCTATCATCTGCTATTGGACCTGCTGTAGGCGGATTTATTTTGGCCGCTAACGTGCCCTCAGCATATTTAATTAGCGCCTGTGGAACGCTGATATTCATCGGTCTTTTAACAAAAATCGATATTCGTGATCTACCTGAAAGGAATGGGAGCAAAAGTATAACATTCAAAACACTGCTGGCAGGTTTGCGCTTCGTTTGGAATGCCAAGTTGCTGCTGACAACGATGTTGCTTGATATGTTCGCCGTATTACTGGGTGGGGCGATTTACTTGTTGCCGATGTTCGCCAAAGATATTTTGCAGGTCGGGGAGATCGGTTTTGGTTGCCTAAGGGCAGCTCCAGCAATTGGCGCGGTTGTTATGGCTATCATGATCGCCCATCTTCCACCAATGAAACGGGCAGGACGGAACCTTCTGCTAGCAGTGGCGGGTTTTGGCATGGTAACCGTTATCTTCGGTGTGTCAAAGTACTTTTGGTTATCTTTCATCATGTTATTTATGACTGGAGTACTTGATAATGTGAGTGTGGTGATTCGACATACTCTAGTACAATTACTCACGCCAGATCAAATGCGCGGACGCGTTTCAGCAGTTAATGGCATCTTCATTGGGACATCAAACGAGTTGGGTGGATTCGAATCAGGATTAGTTGCAAGTTGGTTTGGAGCCATAGCATCAGTAGTAATCGGTGGAATTGGTACAATTCTGGTGGTAGTTACCACAGCTTTGGCTGCACCGGAACTACGGAGATTACAATCTCTTCGAGATATCAAAACACTTGAAGAAGAACAAACAGACAATAGTTAATTACAATAGCCAAACAACCCAAAAATTTGGAAAGGTATATTTTTATGAAATTAGAAACCCTCGATTTGCAAATCATCGACACCCACACGCACTTTTACGATCCAACTCGGCCTCAAGGAGTCCCTTGGCCCAGTCAGGATGACGACTTCTTATACAGACGCGTGATGCCAGAAGATTACAAATCACTTGCGGTTAATCAAGGTGTCAAAGGTACCGTGGTGGTTGAAGCAAGCAAATGGTTTGAAGACAATCAGTGGATTCTCGATCTTGCCGAAGCAGATCCATTTCTGGTTGGTCTTGTCGGCAACATAGACATTGATAGCGACGACTTCGAGTCAAATTTGAATCATCTGGCTGGAAATCCCCTTTTTCGGGGTATCAGGCTCGGTGGAGGTGCTTTAGGGAATGTTGCAGATCAATCCTTTCTCAATCAATTAGAACAACTGGCATCGCTTGATCTGGAACTCGATTTATTGATCGATGCACCGCTGTTATCATCCGTCAATACAATTTCTGAAAAGATCCCTGATCTTCGTATCATGATCAACCATATTGGACATGTACCAATTGATGGGCAACCACCTGATACAGCATGGGTCGAAGGAATGGAGATTATCTCAAAACAACCAAACGTTTATTGTAAAGCCTCTGGATTCGTCGAGTTAGCCAAAGGTAAGCCACCCACCGACGAACTAGACTATTACAGGCCAACCATGGATGTACTATGGAATTTATTTGGTATAGACTATCTTGTTTACGGCAGTAATTGGCCAGTTTCTGAACGTTATGCGGCCTACCAAAACGTGCAACAACTTGCCTTCAGATATTTTGAAACCAAAGGTTCAAAAGCAGTCGAAAAAGTGTTCTGGGGAAATTCAAAAGAGTTCTATAAATGGATTGATCGACATTAATTACTGACGGAAAGACAACCGATGATGTACATAGAACACACCGATCTGGAAATCCAACGGGAACCTTTCGCACGACCTTTTGGGTTCAAAGGATCCGCCTTTCATGAAAAATGGAATGCGGTTGTACGCGTCCGTGATTCAGCGGGTATAACTGCCTTTGGCTTGGGAGGATTAGCTGTGTTATGGTCAGACCCAACGGTATTTGTTCAACACAGTGAGGTTGGTGGGAATTTACTGCAACTTTCTGTACTTGAATACGCACTTCAGTGGATCAAAAACCGCGACTTTACCGACCCACTGGCACTATTTGATGAGATCCTGCCCTCAACGCATGAATACGCGAAATCGATTACCCAATTGCCCTCACTTAGGCTCACTTTTACGCTGAATGCGCTGGTAAGTTTAGACAATGCGATCTGGATGCTTTACGCTAAACAGAATAAGATTACGGATTTTGATAAACTGATACCAGGCCTGTATCTTCCTTGTTTGTCTGGCAGGCAGAATCGTATTGCGATTGTACCGGCAATTGGATATACGCTCCCATTAGAACAGATCAAGGATTTGCTGGAGCAAGGAATCTTTGTACTTAAAATCAAGATCGGTCAGCCAGGCAATGAAAAGGAAATGTTAGAAAGGGATTCAGAACGGCTAAAGCAAATTCACCACATCTGTCAGAATCACAGCACGATCATGACAGACTCTGGTAAAATCGCCTATTACCTTGACGCTAATGGTCGTTATCAAACAAAAGATGGTATCTTACGTTTGCTGGATTACGCTGACCGTATCGGCTGTATTGATCAAATTATTTTAATTGAAGAGCCCTTCGATGAGCATCTGATTGTAGATGTTTCAGATCTACCAATTCGCTTGGCTGCAGACGAAAGTCTTCATACCATCGAGGATATACGAAACCGGGTTGGCCAAGGTTACCAAGCAGTTGCCATCAAACCTGCCGGAAAAACTTTGTCACTGGCATTTCAAATGGTAAGTGCCTCAGTTGAAAATGCGGTAATCCCTTTTGTAGCCGATAATGCCTGTGTACCCATACTAGTTGAATGGAACAAAAACATTTCTGCCCGACTCCCAATATTCCCTGGACTAAAAATCGGAATGATGGAATCAAACGGGCCACAAAACTATGCTACGTGGCCACAACTTATCTCCGACTACCCTTTACCTGAAGCACACTGGCTGATGCCCACATCAGGCACATTTCAACTGAACCAGAATTACTACCATCATAGCGGTGGGATTTTCACCGATCCCCTGCCTTATATTCAGTCATTTCGATAACCTGGATTATCTCGCTGTGGATTGGTACTATTAGGAATAGTGTTGACTGAGATAATCATGATGTCGACACCAAGATTATAGCCTTTCGGAGATTAAAGAATGGCTCACTGGGCGTTCATTTTACTCCTTACAGATATTGGTCACTGACCAAAAAAGAATCAATCTGTTAGTCGGCATACCCTGAACAATATCGATTACCTACTGGGTATCAATCTGTTTTGCTTGATTAGACATTCCAAGGATGGCATTCCAGCGCATTAAATCCGTGAAGCACACCACTGAATACCGCGCATAAGGACATCCACAAAACCAGCAGCCACGTTTGGTTGTCATGTCCTGATTGAAAGCTGAACACACGATTGTTCTTGTATTGCCTTTTGTTTAGGTCTCCAGCTTCTGGACGACATCATCATCAATCCAAAATGTGTGGATACGACTTTTCTTGTCTTGTTTTGCAACACTCAAGATCTCTCAGTTGTATGCCTGACCATCAAAGCAGAACACACTTTGACACTTACCCCAGAGCGCACCCGATAAGCGCAATTATCGGTCGTTTTTGATACGTCCCCATGTG
>DTUY01000158.1 GCA_012963885.1 Candidatus Poribacteria bacterium
TTACAGCAAAGTTATTTGCTTGGGCCCGTCGAAGCGGCAGAAAAAGTTTTTAAGGGTGCGCACTGTCCGAGCAATGCTCCGGTTAAAAAATACGACGTTGTTGCTATAAATGTTGAAATTACCTTGAACCAATGGGGTGATTACTATCCCGGTTATACCTATGCATTAAGAGGCGGTATCGCAAAAATCAGAGCAGAAGAGAAGAAAAATGAGGCTGCTCGTGAAGATGATTTAGATCCAGGCGCTGTTTCTAATGGCTTGCAGGGCGACGCTATCCAGCCACTTGTTATTCGTGCCAATCAAGGAGATTGCCTACGGGTTACTTTTTCTAATGAACTAGAGGATGAAGACGCTGGTTTCCAGGTTAATGGGTCAGCGATGATCATCAGTTCTTCAGGCCTACCAGCAACCGCTGCTTCTGCTGGCGCTATCACAGTAGCTGGTGAATCTCAGGAATTTGAGTGGATGATTCCGATCGATGAGCAGGAAGGAAGCCACACGATTCAGAGTCATGCTGGACGAGATCCATCCTCTTTAGGACTAACGGGAGTGATGGTTGTTGAGCCTAAGGGTTCTAAGTATCTTGATCCTTGGAATTCAAAGCCAATGGAAAGCGGCTGGGAAGCCATGATTGTTAACGATGATGATAGGGATTTTCGAGAGTTTGTGCTTGTTTACCATGAAGTTGGTGATGAGTCGTTTCGCCCGCTTAATCGATTTGGTGAGATGATCCCGCAACGAGACCCGATGACGGATGCCTATCGTCCCTCCGCTCGGGCACTGAACTTTCGTTCAGAGCCTTTCGGTATTAACAATCTAGCCCAGCAGGAGAAGAGGTTTCACTACGAAGATGAATCATTGGCTTACAGTTCTTATACGTTTGGTGACGCTCCGACGACAATTCCGCGTTCTTACTTGGGTGATCCGGCTAAGTTTCGGCTTGTCCACGGCGGCGGTGAAGTGTTTCATTCGCATCACCCGCATGGTGGCACCATACGCTGGACTCGTTCTCCGCAAAGTATAAATAATTTAACGAACCTAACCCAGGCTGCCTACAATGGTCCTGTCAAGTACCCTGTTGTTCGCACCACGTCAGACAGAGTTGATGTTCAGGTAATCGGTCCTTCTGAAACAGTTGATTTGGAGACTGAGTGCGGTTCTGGTCTTTGTCAGCGTTTGGCAGGAGATTTTCTGTTCCACTGCCATGTGGCACATCACTATGTTGCCGGTATGTGGGGCTACTGGAGGGTTTA
Organism: Candidatus Poribacteria bacterium; assembly: GCA_012963885.1. Lineage (GTDB taxonomy): Bacteria > Poribacteria > WGA-4E > WGA-4E > UBA9662 > UBA9662. The sequence continues at coordinate 1,254 of DTUY01000158.1, forward strand.
TAACACTCTGCAGAATGGGAATTACCCTTTTGGCAGCACTGATACTATGCGTCCTCTTGAGGAACTACCTGATCGCAAGGGTCGCATCCCTCAGGGTGTGGGTTCCGATAAGCTAGTCGGGAAAACGATGGATTGGTTCGGTACCAAGTTCAAGATCGTTAAGAAAGGCAAAAGTGATTGGACTAAGGATACTCGTGTCGTTAACATCAAGGACTGGGTTAAGTATATGTTGCCGCCTCAGGGTCGACCTGGTCATACCGATGACGAGAAAGGTCAGATCTTATCCTACGATGGTTCTGTTTGGGATTATGACTGGAAGGGAAACCAAGCCTTGTCCGAGAGAGAATCGACCGATAAAAACCCAAAACATAAGCCACCTCATCCCGGAAAGCGGCATCCGATCCAGTTCAGTCCGTTGACTGGTAAGTTATCTTTTCCACATATGAATCCACATTTTGGCAAACGTGTGCCTTTCGCCCGTAACCATGGTGGTGCTCCCTGGCTGGAGCCTTTCCATATGCAGACCGACCATGGGGTTATTACTAAGACGGAATCTGGTAGTGCGCGAAGTGGTCCCGATATGGAGAATACTGGTGGCGCCAAACCGGGTGAACAGGGCCGATGGAGTCTGTGTCCGGCAGGTGCAGGCAGGAAACAGTACAACCTGCATTTCATCAATACGCCGATTCAACTCTCCGACGCGATTGGTAAGACACCTCCGCTTATAGACGAATACGGTCTTATTTATGTGATCGATGAAGAGATGGCTGAGAAAAAAGCTGATCCTAAGAAAGCCATACCTCTAGTCATTCGTGCCAATGTTTATGACTGTGTTGATGTTCTTTTGACTAGTGAGTGGGATGATGATGACTTTACCAACTTTCAGATGTCGAAAGTCAATATTCATCCCCATTTCTTCCAGTTCGACAACCAGGCGTCGGATGGCGTGATCACCGGTATGTCCTATGACCAGTCCATG
>DTUY01000159.1 GCA_012963885.1 Candidatus Poribacteria bacterium
ACGCATTGAAAGTGATTAAGTGGGTTTGGGTGCCGTATGATCAATATCAAACCTTATATACGAAAGGTGAATGTCATGGTTCAAAGATCAGTTGTTGCGGTATCTGTCTTTGTGGGGGTTGGCTGGTATGTGGATGGGTGGATGTGGAACTCCTGAGCAGAAGGTTGCAAGACTAATCAAACAATGGCAGTATCAGGATTCAGAGGTTCGTAGTGGTGAGGTATATGCATTAGGGATATAGAATCAGAGGATGCCGTGGCTGCTCTGATTCCGGCATTGCAAGATCAGAATAAGTCTGTTCGTGATAATACGGCAAAGGCACTAAAGAAGATAGGCACACCAGAAGCATTGGAAGCAGTCAAGGAATATCAATCCTGACAATAATATACCGACGGCGGTACATACAAAGCGTCGGATAATTTCCCAGCGCAAAAGACAAGCTTCCAAAACAACCTAACACAGTACTCCATCCCACCATCAAGAATGGCATAGCTTGAGATAGCCGGGTTGACACCAGCCGACTTGTCTGTTGTCATCGTATGCCACACGATTCGTCAATCCCAACTGCTGACATCAAATCCGCCTCTTTACCCCGACACGGCAATCGTGATATAATGCCAAAGCTAGTTCTGCAACTTGGCACTCAACAACTCACTCGTCTTTAGGTTGGTTCTGATAAAACACCTATACCCTTAAACCACCATTGATTACCGGAATACATAAAACAAACGCCGATGTCAAAACCCGACTCGATGAGGAAACGAAGATCTGGTAAATTGGGATCGTCAGCAGATTAATAAAATAAAGGAAGTCAGATCATGTCCATAAAATTCGCCAGAGTAGAGAAACTGTTCAAAAGTCCTGGTTCCCATCCCAATGGCCTTCAGGCTGCCCCCGACGGTCTGTGGTGCATCGACCAAGCTAACCATAAAGTGCACCGCTTGGATTACCAAACGGGTGAAACCCTTTTTGAAGCCCAAACTGATACCGTGCACTCCAGCGGCATAACTGTAGGCGATGGTTATCTGTGGATCGCCTCCACCTACGAAAACAAAATCGCCCAACTAGACCTAGCAACTGGTGCTACTATAGCCAAATACGATTCGCCTGGCTCCGGTGTCATCTCCTTTAATGAAGACCAAGAAAATCCTCAATTTACTGGCGCTCACGGTTTAGAATGGCGTGGTGGCAAGCTTTACGTGGCTTCACCACCTTCTCAGATGATCCACGTTATAGACCCCAAGAATTGGCAGGAGGAATATGCCTTTCGTACTCCGGGGCTGCGTGTGCACGGATTAGCTTGGGCTACCAATGGCAGACTGTGGGCGGCCGACACCTCGGCTGGCACTATCTGCCTGCTGGATCCGACCTCGGGACGCGTTTACGATGTCGCTCGCGTCGAGGCGCCCACCGAAGTCCATGGTATGACTATACACGAAGGCGTACTGTGGTATTGCCACGATACCACCTGCGACATCGGCTGCTTGTTCTTGGAATGAATAACCCTCGGAAGCGAGACATGAATCGATGACATTTGACGCTGCAGTACAAGGATTTGAACTCAAAATTGTTCTGTTTATCGTTGCCTTTACTTCCAACTGTTTATAGGCCACAATTTGGGTTATAATAATCCTTCCTATAAAGCCGCCCAACCATCCACACTAGCAAGGAGTGGAACATAAATATAAAGCCACAAAAACTAGTAACCATCAGAATTCCATTGTGTTCCATTTTTTCGTGTTTTCAGAGAGAAATTGAAAGGAAATAAGACTCTATATTCGCAGAGGCAAAGCTGCAACCAACAATTCCTTTACTCTTTATTGCCTCATTGCTTGATTAGCAACTCAAGTCGGCATATGGGACTATTCATGCTTTTATATTTTGAACTACTGAAGTTACAATCTCGTCGAACACACATCAGGAGTTAGCAGATGAATTTTAGTACCATGCCTTGGTCAGTGTGGATGCTAATGATTACCTTATTTAACGTAACCGGCCAGCCCCAAGCCAGTCAGAAACGGACTGCTTATGCCCATTGGACAGAGACACCGGTTATGGTCGATGGGCGACTCAGCGAACCTGCTTCCGAGCAGACGGTCGTCCGAGTCCTGTTCGATGCCCAGAAATTGTATATTAGCTTTGAGTGTTTTGATTCTTAGCCCAATCAAATCGTGGCCAACGAGATGAAACGCGACGGCATGTTGTGGCAAAACGACAACGTTT
>DTUY01000160.1 GCA_012963885.1 Candidatus Poribacteria bacterium
CGGGAGAGAGTGGGAGTCGAACCCACCCATCCACTTGCGTAGACAAGCTGGTTTTGAAGACCAGTAGAGCCACCGGACCCTATTCTCCCCCGTTGCTAACAGCTGTTGCGCAGTCTTCGGTAATTTCCGTTGCGAACTGTTAGTCCAATACTATCACAAAATTCTAGAAATGGTACTGCGTATTTTCGACTGGTTTGCGCCAGTTCACGAAATTCTGCGACAGTAATTATATCATGTCTTTCCAGATAGTCGATAAGCAGGTTTTCAATTTGTTTAATGGCATCTTTATGTACAAAAATCCCTTCCTCAATTTTCACTAGCTTTCCCAAATTAACCAGAGCATAAAACGTTTCATTGACTGATCCAGCTGAGTAATCAGATAGCTGTTCGGTTACTTCTGTTACGTTTGGCGTGTTAAGTTTCGCCTCAGAAAAAATCTTTTCTATTTTCGACTTAATTACCTCTTCCTTTTCAGAAAATGAAATTTCATGACTTGACAGCCGTATTAGGTTCCCATCTTTTACCATCTGATTTTTGCTAATCAGGTAGTCGATAATTTTTTCAAAATCGAATTCGTTCAGTTCAAGTTGCAACCGAAGTTGAGAAAAATTCTGTCCCAATGCAAGCGGCTGTTGTTCATGAAAGTTTCTGAGCATTTCCATTAGCTGAGATCCAATTTGTTGCGTGCGCGCGAAACTGGAAACAGAAGGCAAGCTCCCTTTCCACCGCAAGATTTTCCCCACTTTCTCTAGATCAGCAAATAAATTTTTAAAAGCTTGATCGGTAAACGATAAATAGTATCTGATTAGATCCTCCGACACACAAAGGTTCTCATTATGCTCGAGGATGAGATGAATAAGTTTCTCTGGGTCTTTCACTTTTGCCCATGAATTCAATGTTTCTAACGTTTGATCTGTAAATCGCTTATGACGGGGCGCGAAGGGATTGACTATCCACCCACCACCAACAGTACACTGCGCTGAAAAATCTCGCAGAATAAAACGATCACCTCGAAAAGCCAAAATCGGTTCCTCAAGCCGCAATTGAATCAACGCTTCATCATTTGGGAAAATTGCTTCCTCGGTAAGCATAACCATCCGACAAAGGGACTCGCGCGTACCAATATAAAATCTGAGTCGTGTCCAATGTTCCAAAATTCGCGGGAAAGATATCAGAACTTTAATTGACACATCAATATTGTCTGTTGTCTCCAATAATGACATTGGACACAGAACATCTCCACGACTGATCGTCTCTGTTACATTAGAAAGATTTATAGCCGTACGTTGTCCCGGCAGAGCCTGAACCGTTGGTTCATTGTGAACTTGGATTCCACGAACACGCACTTCATTCCTTCCTGGAAGAATCTTCATTCTTTGGTCCTGTTGAATTATCCCTCCCACCAATGTGCCAGTTACGATTGCACCGAATCCAGACATGATAAAGATTCGATCTACGTAGAGGCGTGGAATTCCATTTTCAAATTCTTCCTTGGTCGCATTTTTGACCTGATCTACAATAGTCTGCTTTAATTGATCTATACCTTCACCTGTTATATTCGAAACAGCTACAGTTGGTGAACCTTCAAGCGTTGTGCCTACCAACATTTCCCGAGACATTTCAGTTGACTCTTCAAGCTGATTAGCATCAACCAAATCCAATTTTGTGATTACCAGAATCCCAATTGAGATGCCAAGTAAGTCAATAATTTCAAGATGCTCAAACGTTTGCTCTTGTACCCCTTCTTTGGCGTCAACAACGAGCAGTACGATGTCCATGCCATATGCACCAGATAGCATGTTCCGGATAAATTTTTCATGACCCGGAACATCAACGATCCCTGCACGTAACCCATCTGGCAAATCAAAGTAAGCAAACCCCAATTCAATCGATAGGCCACGTTCTTTCTCTTCTTTCAGTCGATCTGTTTCAATTCCTGTTAGAGCCCGAATCAAAGCGCTCTTTCCATGATCAACATGACCTGCGGTACCAATGATAACGTGTCGCATATTCCCACCTTATTCTATACTGAAGTATATCACAAACATAAGTGAGATAGTGGGGGGAAATTGGATATAGTCATATCCACAATGCATATGATTTGGTTTGCCTTTGATTTCATTTTTGGTATGTGGTACGATATGAAGTTGCTAGATTTGCAACCTTCATTCGCTTGGCTGAAATTCCCATCGGACAAACTACCAACTCTAAGTCCTATGCATTTACAGTGGAAATATACACTAATTATTAATATATTAGTGCTTGTCGTTCTAGTAACGTTTTATGTCATCGATGATTTCAGAATACGACGTTACTTAGAAATACTGCACGTACAAGATTTCGAGCGCGGGGCAATCTTTAGAAACGTTTCAGGTACAATTCGCAACCGTGTGGAACAAGAGATTAGATGGATGCAAGATTTTGACCGCGCAACGATTGAAGCATCTCTGCGCAAGCTACTAGAGGAAAACAGCCTTGACATGAAAGACGTTTTAGATATCAACGTTACTTTCGGAATCAATGCTTCTATTCAGGCCAGTTTGAAGCAAGGCAAAGATGTTGGCCACTATATCAATTTTACTGAAACCGATCGTCAAGAAATTTTGCAAAAACGCGTACAAGTCTATAATAACGTTGAGCTGGATGATGGTAAATACGCCTCTGAAATGATACTTCCTTATTACGTTGACTTCATTGGTGAAGAATTGAATGAAAACAAGATTTCAGGATTGATCCAGGTTCTTTTTGCCACACCTGATATCAACAAATACATCCAAATGCTTCGGTTAATACACTGCATTGCCATGGTTATCGTTATTGTGCTATTGGGATTTGTAATTGGGATCACGACAAACCGACTTATCATGAAACCTCTCAGAAACATGATGACGATTATCGAACACGCGGAAGCTGATGATTTCCTAGAAACTGAAATACCGGAGGCATCTGGGGCAATTGGGAAAATAGCCAATAACCTCGTGCTTACACTGACTGAGTTAAAATTGGCACATGCTAAGAAATTCGAGGCACTCAGTCAGTTTGCCGGGGGGGTCGCACATGAAATCCGGAATCCACTCAACTCTATCGGCATGACAGCTCAGTATCTCAAAAACATTTTCACCCAAAAAAAGGTTAGCCAACGAGATATCAACGAAGTAATCGAACTACTTGACATCATGAATTACGAAACCGATCAGTTGAAGAAAATTTCAGAACAATTTTTGACGCTAAACCGTCCGAGGCAACTCAAACTCGAAGTTGTGTCACTGAACAATTTATTGGATTTTGTACTTGCTGAATTTAAGGTTATTACAGAAAGGACAGGAATTAAGACCCTACGTAATTATGACCCAGAATTGCCAAAAACACGGCTTGATGATGATCAAATTCGACAACTTTTTTTCAATCTGATTCAAAATGCAATACAGGCGATTCAACCCAAAAATGGCAGTATTTACATCACGACTAGTATTGAAAAAAATGCTGGCGGGAACTGGATAATAGCAAATATTCGAGATACGGGAGTTGGAATTCCAGATCAAATCCAGGAACGAATCTTCGACGCTTATTTTACCACCAAGGAACAAGAGGGTGGTATCGGTTTAGGACTAGCAATAGCATATCAAATTATTATGGCGCATGGTGGAAGAATTGAAGTCAAGAGCCAAGTTGGTATGGGAACGGAATTCAAAGCCTTTTTCAAATACTGATTAACGCATAACACACAAAAAGTATAGGAAATAAACTTTATGCCGTCGATTTTACTTGTTGAAGATGAACAGAGCCAACGAACAATCCTAAGGCGAGTCTTGGAACGCGAAGGACATGAAATTGAAACGGCTGATAACGGAAAAGCTGCACTTGAACTGCTGAAAAACAAGCAGTTTAATTTGGTAATCAGCGATATGCGGATGCCCCAAATGACTGGGCGGGATTTGCTGAAGATGATTAAGAAACAGTGGGCGGATTTGCCAGTGCTAATCGTTACTGCTTTTGCTGAACTCGACGATGCAATTGATCTTGTGGCACGAGAAGGAGCGTTTTATTACCTTGAGAAGCCCATCAATCTCGATTCCCTTAAAAACGAAGTAGAACGAGCCTTAAACACACAAAAGCCCGCTATCAATAATGATACAGTCCAAAAAGTTCATTTTGATCAAATCGTGGGAGATAGCCCACTAATGCAGGAACTTTTTAAAAAAGTAACGCTGGTGATTAATCGCGGAGTAAATCAAGTACTTATTACTGGCGAAACTGGTACGGGAAAAGATCTTATCGCCAAAGCGATTCATGAACATGGCAGCAGACAAAAAAAAATGTTCCTGCCAATTAACTGTAGCGCCGTGCCTGAACACTTAACTGAGAGTGAATTTTTTGGACATGAAAAAGGTGCATTTACTGGGGCAGATCAGACAAAGAGAGGTCTATTTGAAATCGCAAACGGAGGCACCATTTTTCTAGATGAAATTGGCGATATTTCTCTTCAGATGCAAAGTAAGCTTTTACGTGTTCTACAGGAGAGAGAAATAAAACGTGTTGGCGGGATTCACCCAATCCAAGTCAATGTTTGCATCATAGCAGCAACAAACAAAAACCTGAAAACTGAGATGGAGCAGGGTAACTTTCGCCAGGATCTTTACTTCCGGTTGAACGTAATTACGCTTCATCTACCGCCTTTAAGAGATCGCATGGAGGACTTAAAATCCCTGATTGGATTTTTCTTTTCCCGATTTCAAGATGAGTACATATCCGTTGAAAAGAAAACCCTCTCGCCAGAAGCGATGTCAGCCCTACAGCGCTATGATTGGCCTGGAAACATAAGACAACTTGCGAATTGCCTGTTACGAGCATTCATACTATCAGAAAGTTCAACTATTCAACTGACAGACCTACCGGCTGAAATTCACGATAGCTCACTTCCACCATCAAATATTAACTCAGAAATACCCAAGGGCGGGGTTTCGCTGGAAGATATTATCAGAGAATATATCAAATCGGCGCTGACACAAACTCAAGGAAACCAAACTAAGGCAGCTGAACTACTGGGAATGTCGCGGCGAAAATTACAGAGCCGGATGAAAAATTATAATTTAGATAGCCGGGATTTTAAGGAGAAATAGCCAGCCAAATCAGTTAATATTGCCTAACATTTGGATCGATTTCCTTTGACCAGCGATCAATCCCCCCAACCAAACTTGAAACACGTTTGAATCCTATTTGTTGCAACAAATAGGCAGCATCCAGACTTCGCATGCCACGATGGCAATAAACAACAATTTCATCATACGGATTCAACTCGGAAGCACGGTGTGGTATCTGTCCGATCGGAATAAATCTTGTGCCTTCGATGTGAGCCGTCTCATACTCGTGTTGTTCCCGAACATCAAGCAGAACAAAATCTTGCCCCTTATCTATCATCTGCTTCAGCACTTGGGGCAGGATTACATGTTCGTTTGGATTGAAGGGCACGATGGCCTCGTCAGCACTTGGCATCGCTTTAGGAAGCCTATACATTTCTGAGTTCCCCTGTACCTTATCTAGGAGACCACGTAGAATCCTCTGGATTACTTTCAACATCTACAATCTTCCTTTGCCCTTAATCGGACCAACATAATAACCAAACCTAGGAGAAATGTCAAATCAATATACAATATTCAGTTCAAAATCTAACGGTAGCTCCTATGGTTGGAACAAGAGGGAGAAGTGGTTCATCACTCACTTCACATTCTTCTACTTCATTCGTAACTTCGTTACGGACTTTGCTGAAGGCATGCTCATGAACATTTTTTCGCCAGTAAAGATTTAATACTTGAAAATACCAGTTGAGGTCCCAACTTTTAAATGCACTCGATTTTGTAATCCTAAGATCAAGGCTATGATATGCTGGTAGTCGTTGGCTGTTATACTGACCAAACTGTCGATCACACTCCACACTATCAGTAACAAGCGTATTATGGATTAGTTCTGTTGCTGGATTACCCGTATGAAACCGCCAACCGCAATGTAAATACCACCTTGGCGAAAATTGATAACCACTGTTGAGAGTAATGGCATGTCGCTGATCGGATTGTCGATAGAATTCCTGATTTTCCAGCTTCTCTTTGGCAATAGCATAGGCGTAACCCAAACTCCAAGTCAGCTGATCAGATATAGCCTGACTGATGAAAAGATCGAATCCGTTTACATATCCCGACCCCGGGTTAATGAAAATTTGCGTTTTTCGGCCAAAGTCTCGAATCTGACCAGAAAGGTTTTCCAGTTTCTTGTAATATCCCTCAGCCTGAATAAGGAGGTTCCTTCCAGAGGTAAATTCTGCTCCAAAAACATAATGCATTGCTGCCTGTGCTCTGCCAACATCTTGAATCTCATCTTCAACAGGGATTGTCATCAAATTAATCGGTTGATGGTAAAGCCCCCATGCTCCTCGCAAGACTAAGTTTTCCATAGGATTTACCGCTAGGGCGACTCGGGGACTTACCTCGTGCCGCTGTACATCAGGACGACGATAATCTTGCGCCAGGTACCGTGTACCAATGTTGATAGCAATTATTGGATGGAGTTGCCACTCATCTTGCAAGTAAGCTTTTAGGATACTTCCATTATCATTGATTTCTGCCCTGATCTGTTGATACTGTTCGATTCCAGCACGTTGTTCACGAACTGCATAGTTATATTCTACTGTAGACCAACGCCATTCTAGTCCGCACCGAATTGTATGTGAGTTCAACATCCGTGCGACAAATTCTCCCTTTGTACCGAGAAAACTAAAATCCCGCTGATCTATTCCATCAACCCCTTTTTGCCGGTCACGGTTTGCCCACCCATTGAAAATGAATAGATTTGACCAGATCGATTGGCTAAAAGAATGACGCCACTTGGTCCATAGCATACTATTGCTGTAATCTGAATCAAGGTTGTTTTCCAGATCATTACCTTGGATTAGATTCCTGTCCCAAGCGTAAAAGCTATTAACGGTCAGTTTATCCTGATCTGTCAAGTCATACACCACTTTCCCAAATAGATCGGTATAGCGAGGGTTAAGATCTTCATTAGTATCCATTAAGGCAAGAATAAGATCGATATAGCCTCGCCGAGCAGAGAAAATCCATGAACCTTTTTCAGATAAGGGACCTTCGATTAAAGCATGTGCGTTGATGAGGTCAAGTCCAAGATTAACAGATACCTGTTCTCGATTTCCCTCTCTAGCGGTAATGTCAAAAACACCTGACATCTTGTCTCCAAACTCCGCCGGAAATCCGCCCATCAGCAAATCAGCGCGACTGATTAACCCAAGATCAATAATCGAAACTGCTCCACCAAAGTCCTGCAGATGGTATGGATCAAAGAGTTCCATACCATCCAGACGAACCAGAATTTCATCTTTTTCACCACCGCGAACGCTGAATCGGGCACTGAAATCATTGGAGACAACACCAGGAAAGATTTGGGCTGCACGCATAATATCATTGTCAATCAGCGGGTACAAATCTACTTCTTTTTTGGACAGGGAAAGTGTGGACTGAGTTCCTTCTTGGATCGTAAACCTGCCAGGCGTGACAATGATTTCCTCAAACGCAATCGGCTCACCGGCGAAAGCATAAACTGCAAACAGCAACCAGAGAAACACGAAGATTAGCTTTTCAAGGTATAACAACAACGTAAACTTGCGAATGTCCTGAAACATCGGAGGTGTAAACCACCATTTTTTCGTCAGGGCTAAACGAGGGATGCGGATGTGACCACTGAGGACCATAAACCGTATCAATTTTCATTTCCATCCAGCTGAGTGAGCGCTCCCGATCTGTCTGCGCAGTTGCCCAGTCTTCTGCCAAAGCATAACGGTCCTTCTCCCACTGACTTCCACCACACGAACTTTGCGGGTAGCAAATGTGAACATGATTGCCTGTTTCAACATCGACCAACCGCAAACCAATATCTGGATGAACTGTATCACAAAGCACCTTTGTTCCCGCGCGATTGCTACAAATATGCCAAGCGTTAAAGTGTGAGATTGCTGTCATCTCCAAAGTCTCCAGCGATATTCTTCGCAACGCATGATACCAATGACTGACAATCAGTTCATCCAGATCTCCTAAAAACGTTTCATGTACTAGAAACTCATTGTTGTCGTGCATATACAAGCACTGGTTGTTTGAACCGTCACTTTGAATTGTCCACATCCGTGGGGCTGGATCGCCAGAGTAGGCTATCAGGTTAGGATGTTTTGGATGAAACTGCGGATGGATGATTGTTTGATCGGGAGCAGTATGAATCACCTGTGCTCCTGATCCATTGGTGGCAGTAACTGTGATATGTGATTTGTCACCGCGTTTCATTGCGGTTACAATCAATTCTCCTGTACTGTTGATACTACATTCTCCAAGACTACCGCCCTCGAATGTAGCTAATACACGCTCCTCAAGCGAATCGATGTCGACTGCTTTGATTGTGTTACCCTGTGTATAGAACAGTTTTGATTCAAAGATAATACCTGAGTAACCATGGATACCATCGCTATCTGTTAATTGAACGATTTCGCCGTTTGGGAACTTCAGTATGAAGAAATTAGGTTCTCCTGATCTATAAGAGGTAAAAATCAACTGGCCTTGATCCGGAGTAAAAGACGAGGTTAAAAAATACAAATTATGATTAATTGACGGATGGTCAGTCAGTTGAAAAATATGCGCGCCAGTCCGCTTATCATAGAATTCTCGACACTCCGATAGATGTCTCGATCCTTTTTCATACACGGTTAAGATTGGTACTCCTTAATTTTCAATGCCCTCTTCCACCTCTTCCACCTCTTCCACCTCTTCCACCTCTTCCACCTCTTCCACCGCGATCTCTCATCCGCT
>DTUY01000161.1 GCA_012963885.1 Candidatus Poribacteria bacterium
CAACTAGCCAACGGGAAACAATTGGTCGGCATCTCATGGAAAAGTGTTAATCAACGTGTGGGTAAGATAAAAAGTACCAGCTTAAAAGATTGGACCGTGATCCTATCACAACCAAACTATTATTTTATTAATCTGCAGTATGGAGATGTCAATGCCGAAATTGAAGAATACACTTCTGGCAATAAGACATCAATATATATAGATAAAGAAATCAACTCCTTGATGAGCTTGGATGATTTTACCGCTCAAGTTAGTGCCTTGGATCTAATTATTTCCACCTCCAACACCACGGTGCATGTGGCTGGAGCCCTAGGAAAAGAAGTCTGGACCTTATTACCCTACATATCAGATTGGAAATGGATGTTGAACCGGGAAGATACACCTTGGTATCCAACTATGAAGCTGTTCAGGCAAAGTAAAATTGGCGGTTGGCAGAAGGTATTCTTACGGGTTAATCAGGCACTACTGCAGTACAATACAGCAACAACTGCCCAGGATATACATGGATACTGAACCTAAGTTACAAGAAGGTATTGCTTTACATCAAAACGGTCAACTACAGCCAGCTGAACTGATATATCAACAGATACTTCAAGTCAATCCCCAAAACGCTGAAGTTCTCCATCTATTAGGTACAATTGCCCATCAAGTTGAAAAATATGACCTTGCCATCAATTTAATTAATCAAGCCATAGAAATAGATCCCAATCGATCATCATTTTTCAATAATCTTGGTCTTACATTACAAAAACGGGAAAGATTTAAGGAAGCCATTCAAGCCTATAAACAGGCTATTGAACTAAATTCAGAATCCGCAGAATCCTACTATAACCTTGGTCTTTTACTGCAAGAACAAAATAGATCAAGCGAAGCCATTCAAGCCTACCAAGATGCTATTGAGATCAACCCAAACTACAGCAAAGCCTACAACAATCTCGGATCGATATTGAAAACTCAGGGTAAGTTTGAGGAAGCTATTCAAGCCTATCGACAGGCTATCAAAAATAGTCCCAGCTATAGCCAAGCACATAACAACCTAGGTATTGCGCTCAGCGATCAAGGCAAGTTAGAAGAAGCTATACAGGCTTATCAAAACGTGCTTAAAATAAATCCAAACCATCTCGAAGCATGTAATAGCCTAGGTATTGTTTTAAAGGATCTAGGTAAATTAGAAGAATCTGTTCAGGCTTACCAAAACGCCATTAAAATTAATTCAAACCATGGGCCAACTTACAATAATCTGGGTAATGCCCTGAGAGATCAAGGAAAACTGGAAAAGGCTGTCCAAGCCTATAAACAGGCTATTGAAATCAACCCTCAATTTCCTGAAGCGCATCATAATTTGGGCACATCTCTATTTCTGGCTGGTGATTTCGAAAATTGTTGGAAGCATTATGAATGGAGATGGCAATGCCCAAACACCCATCTCTCGCTCAAAGAGAGACATCTCCCTCAACGCCGTTGGGAAGGATCAGAACTGACTGATACCTCCATCTTAGTCTGGGCTGAACAAGGAGTTGGCGACCAGATTACATTTGCTAGCATGTTTCCCAGTCTGTTACAAGCTGGCGCAAAAGTTATTGTTGAATGCGAACAACGATTGATTCCCTTGTTTAAACGATCATTTCCTGAAATTCGATTTTATCCTCAGGAAAGCCTACCACATGCACAATTGTTTGATACTAACATTAACTATCAGATACCTATGGGCAGTTTAGGACGCTGGTTTAGGGCGGATCAAGACAGTTTCAGCCGGAACAAGCAATCCTACCTGAAAGCCTGTCCGGAAGAGACTGAAAAAAGGCGACGGAAATATCAGGAACTGTCAAATGGAAGCATGCTGGTCGGCATCTCATGGAAAAGTGCTGGGCCGGATCAAAGTTGGTCTGAATCAAGAAGCATACCATTAAATGACTACTGGGCATCTGTCCTATCTTACGAAGATTGCTATTTTATTAATCTGCAATATGGAGATGTAAAACGGGAATTAGAGCTACTAAAACTAGAAACAGGTTTAGCGATCTATAGTGACCAAGAGGTCTACGCTTTGGAGGATTTGGATAACTTTGCTGCACAAGTTTCGGCTTTAGATTTGGTTATATCAATAGACAATACTACAGTTCACATAGCAGGTGCATTGGGACAGAGAGTCTGGACTTTATTGCCTCACATACCATATTGGCGATGGATGCGAGATGGAGAAGATACGTTGTGGTACAAAAACATGAGGTTATTTCGGCAGGATCATATTGGCGATTGGTCCGGAGTTTTTCAGCAAGTAGGTATGTTGCTCCAACAAGACATAGCAGAAAACAGGTTATCATAACAGATCTTAGTCTGGCTGTCCGTATTAGCGTAGAGAGACAATCGAAAGATAAAGCCCCTTTTCCGTACGTTGCCACCAATCTCCTTGACCTCGATTTGTTTCCCAATCGGTAAATTTATAATCGTACAGTTTCGCCCGAATATAACGAGGTGGGTCATCTGGAAACGGATTTTCAAGCAGCAGCCCCAATACTTCTGGTGAACTTAGCAACAATTTTTCAATAAACTTACCGAACCAAGGTGTACGACGGTAGTTACTTAATGCCGCAAACCACATCTGCCAATCTAGACGAGGTTGATGTGGCGCAACTGTACGGGGAGGTCGATCTAGATTCCCAGGTTTCCATCTGAATTGATACACCCGCCAGTTTTCCCCATCATTGCTTCCTTCGATAATAATTTCCGGACGGGATGTCGTCATATTAGCAAAGAGACCGTAACCATTAACTGTATGAAATGGTGCTGTCCATCTTAAGATTCTCAATGTGAACGATGGCAACTGCTCATATCGGAATAACATTCCTGCCATCCGAATACCACTTATCAACAGAATGAATATCACAAGCATAGTAACCAGAATACTCCGACAACCAAAGTGAAGTTTTCTGATGACTATTGTTCTTTCTTCTACTTCTCTCAGGCTATGTGGGAATCTAGATGTTAGTTTTTGAGGAAGAATTCGATGCAAACTGATATCATCAAATAACAAAAAGCATAAGATTATAGTAAGTAAATTGAAGAAACAGTAATTTCCCGTGGACGCAATCAGGATCTGTAAAATAATCAGCACCCCGCCAGCGAAAGCTCGGCATCGTCGTGGCAAGAAGATGCAAAAAGGTATAAACAGTTCGATTCCGAACATGATGGAGACAGAAAATTTCTGAAACCACTCCGGGAAATGATGGACATACCATCCGATTAATGTGGGTAACGGTTGCGTTTCGTAATGGTAATTAAGAGCAGTTAAATTTTTCCAAGTCTCATCACCACTACTCAACTTCACGTAACCGGAAGCAAAAATTAACCGGAACAGCAACCATCTGTGAAGCCATAAAACCGATGCTGAAGGTGACGATTGACAAGACAGCTTAGGAAAATTCTGGAATGGTGCCAGAAAAATTGCCAGAAACCCAGTTTCTAACAGTAGTATATCCCATTGAAAGCTCAAAAAGTCTTGTCCTGCGACAACTAGCGAAAGATAGCATATCCACAAACAAAATAGCGCTATAGGCGCCCAACAGCCACTGATCAATAATACAGATAGGAATAAGCCAAGTCCGCAAACAAAGTGTAACGCACCATCACTTCCATTTAGCCAGAAGACGGTCGGCCACAACCGATATCGCTCGTTACCAAAATTGTCTCGGATTGTGTCTAGGTAATCTTTGATTGGCAGGATGCCATTACTGCCAACTAAACCATCAATTTGTACCCACAGAGACAGAAATGCAATGAAGTAAACTAAACCAAGTATCCGCAGGAATAGCCATCGAGATATAAAATATGTCGGACTATTGGAATTGGCTTTCCCTAACCACCTAGTAAGTGTCGAAAGAAACCTGATTTTTCTTTTACCACCCAATAAACCCATCATTTATCATACTGCTTTTAAATAACCTACTACATGTTAGTTATTTCAAATACTGCCATATAAGGCGAGTTATTTGTCCCATTTGAAAACTACCGTATTCTATACGCACAAGCTTCATACCGATTGAGTTTGTTAACCTGATCCCTTGTTTACATAATCGATCCAAATTCGGAGTCCGCGCATTTAGATCACCTGCCGCATCAGAATGCCCAAGGACCTTTAGGGATCTATAAGATATCTACGGTTTTGGGTAACTGGTCGCAAGCATAGCCTCAACGTCCATTGGATCAACCCCATATTCTCTCTTCAAACTGTTCCGAGTGCGTGCGTCAGCTTCGGTCTCGTCCTTGAGGGGGAATGTTATCCGTTTTCCCTCGTTAATTGCCGATTCCTTTGCACCAACCTCCATCATCAACGACATGATTGCATCTTCTTCATCAAATTCACTCGGACGAAGCCCACGTACTGCCAGTGCGAAATCAGTTATATGATCAGCAATCGGATTTTGTTTTTCACTATTAAGTTGGTGTGGGTTGATATACTCAATGACACTATCTTCTGTTTGGCAATAGGTCCGAATCCATTGACCATCTTCCGCCATCTCCTTCTCAACAGGGTAAACTTGATCTGCCTTTCCACCACCCTTGCTTAGCGAATCCCCTTTTTGATGACGGCGTGCTTGGGAACAGTAGCGCAATTCTGTTAGTTCCGGACGATGTACTAGTGTTCCACACTCGCCCTGCCACTCCGTGTGACCTGGACGTGACTGTCGACCCAGAAACCCCTTGATATTTGACGCTGAGTCAGCAACCAGCAGATTATCTGGAAATCCAAAGTAACGTGCTCGTAAGTTTTCACTCTCATGTAGCCGCTGTGGCGTTGAATAGAAAGATACAGTTGGCATAGTATGTTCAATGGACTGTACCCAAAGAGGGTGTGACCTCGCAAAGGCGATCCAACGTGAGTTATTGTGATACCCAGTATGGTCATTGTAACTGAATATACGATGTATACGACCAATGTATTCGCTGTCGCGGAGTTTCTGTGCAAACCGGTCAATTGAGACTCGGAAAAAGTTCTCAGCGACACGTACGATAACATTGTTTTTACAAGCCGTTTGAATCATCTCTTGCGCTTGTCCTATTGTGCTACACCATGTCGTTTCGCTCATATTGTGGATACCATGACTTGAAAGATATACAGAGATCGAGTGGTGTGATGGTATTGGTGTCACAACGAGAGCAGCCTCCATCGGCTTATCCTTGACTAACTGGTGAATATCGTAATATGCTTTTACATTAAGCATATTGGCAGCAGTATCGCAGTTGTCTTTTACTGGATCACAGACCGCCACAACTTCAATCCATGGCGCAAGAAACTCAAAAACTTTGCAGTAGTGGTTTCGTGAACGATTTCCTGCACCGATCAACCCTAATTTCAAAGGTTCTTTCGGAATTGGTATGTGACTCATTTTAGTTTATCTCCTCTTTGATTAGTACGATGGTAAAAGAGAATAGTCTATTTCATAGATCTCAAGCCCTTGGTTGTAAACCAATTTGAATCCGGGTATTTTGCCTTCAACCAGCGATTTTAAAGCAGGACGCATGGCCAATTTTGGAATAATGTGGGTAACTTTGTAGAATTTCATGACCTGAATAATTTGATCCAGATTTGCCAGAGGTACCTGTATGGTCTTTTCTTCGGAATAGAAATGTAACTGGGCTGGTTCGCGAAACATTATGATTGAACCAGGGAGATTCTCATGAATCCACTTCCCCGTTTTCATCCACGCTTGTTCATCTTCAGCATAAGGAAAGTCTTTATCTTTATATTCATCGTATATTTTAGCAGTTGATTTTAATACAATTGGTAACATTAATAACATGAGTAAACACGGAATTATTCTATTAGCGTGCTTTGACCATATTGACAACTTACATATTTGTGTTATTCCCACGTAATAGGTTGTCCAACCAATTGCCATATTTATCGCAATGAATGGATATGCTAGTCGCTCAATTGGTTCCCAACAAACGGCGAGAAAAACCATTGATCCTAAGGGGACTAACCAAAGAACATGAAAATCACGATTGTGCCAAGGCTCAAAAAAATCATGCATAGCTTTGTGAATCTCTCTGGATTTTAACTGTCCTTTGTCTAGGAATAAAAAGCGACAGAAGGAAAAATACAAACAAGACAGGCAGAACAAGAAAAAACCTATTGCAGCAGGAATTCCTGTACAATAAGTATAGAAATCCTCAACTTCAAATTCCCCCCACGATTCGTCAATATCCACAAAGCTCCACCACCAAAATGTTTTAAGAAAGTCTTTGCTCTTATTCCACACTTGGTCTGAGCCTGCCTCTCGTAATTTGGAAAATAAAGTTGGTCTGTCAACATTCCAATAAAGCGAATAAGTGCCTTCTTCCCATCCCTTGTATCCTATATACCCAGCAGCATACTGCTGTGTACTGAAGTTGGGTTGACCAAAGTGTATAGTATTTCTGAGGAACCAAGGCAACATAACAAGAAAAACGATCAAAAAGCAGTGCCTCAACTTTCGGTTCCATAAAATCTTAGGTCCACCTCGAATCAGGCAAAATATAAAATAAATAGGAATCAGGATCAATCCGCTGCCTTTGGCATAATATGATAAACTGATAAATACACCTGCTGAATAGAAGTACTTTGGAGTATCAATCGCCATTATGATCAAGAAACAGCTGGCTATTACCATAAAATGGAAAATACCATCGTCATCGGGAACTAACGAATGTTCAAATATGTTGGGGAAGACTATCACACATAAGGCCGACGCCATTGCAGTAATCCGATTTTTACTTAGTCTTAAAGTAAGTAAATACAGGAAAATTGGCAGCAAGATAGAACTCACTAACATGGCAGGAAGTTTAGCTGCAAAAGCGGTTTTTCCAAAGATCAAATAAAAAGGAACAGTCAACAACGAATACAGAGGAGGATAATGGGCATCGGGATGGTTGATTTCAGGATATTGTAGCGGAGAGTAAAAATAGGAATACTGAATGAAATCGTTGGATAGGCCTTTCCCACGTGCGAAACTGTCGGCTGTTTCTGCAAAAACAGCCGAGTCAGTGTTCCCAATCCACTGAACAGAATACGTGACTTTGCATTTGAGGGCAAAGGCGGCTAGGCCAGCAACTAGAACAATCCAAAAAGGAAAGTTAACTTTCAATCTGCCTGAACTTTAATCCAATTTTGAGCTCGTTCTTCTGTTAACCCACCGTCATAAGCTACAACTCGCAAACTCACCTTCCAAGACTTACCTTCGGGTGTTGAGATCGACTGTGTCCATGTTGGGTTGAATAGTGCCATTCCATATCCACGGATGAACCATGGACCACTCACACCTTCATCAAGAATGTGCATCATCACGCCAAACCGTCCATGCCCCGACAGTTCATTTTCGTAGGAAACGAAATCAGATTCGTCTTCATGAACAACATCAACACCACCTACGCGATTATTATCGGCTAGTACAATTCCACCAGTAACAGGCAACAATCTAGGTTCAACACGGATACCTATGCTTCCGAATTTTGTCTGTGGATAGTCTGCAGCGCCGTAGGTTGCTATCTTCTCACTCGTCATGTCGCAAATTGTAGCATCTGGAGCTTTACGGAAATTAACCGTACGAACTTCGTCAATGAGTGGTTCTTCGTTCTCATCCAGCCAAACATTTTTTAACCGAAATCTAATACCATGCTCATGTGGTTCTATATCCGGTGTTTTTGGGGCCTCGACACGCCCACCAAGAGGTCGCGGTTTGAATCCAGCATAATGCCAAAACTGTCCCTCACGTCCTCCAACAATTATAGGGCTTTGACCAACAAAAAACCCGTTATGAAAAGGATGATCAAAAGCATACTCTTGAATCACAGTATGCCCAGAAGGCGTATAAAATGGAAACACCCATGAGCGTTGAGCATTACTTCCGAAGCCACCTAGACAACGCCCACTTGCACTTTCCATAACCATATAGGTTCGTGCATTAAGGTGAATTTCAAAAGGTGAATTCATTGTTTGTTTTTACCTCCCCAACCTTTTGGTAAAAATATGCAAATTTCATGTTGTTTAGCTGATCAAATGACTGAATACAGTGCATGGAACCGCCAATGGTACTTTTATAATTGGGTTTGATCACTAAACGGCGAGAATATCCCTAACACTAAACTCTATCTGTGCAATCGGCACCGGTCGATTTAATCGGCTACCCCCATATCTAGATATAAAACTAAAAAGATGTTCTTATCTCTTGCACTTGCACCCAATTTTTTCAAGATTATTTCGAATGCTTGTAACTTCATCGTCCGGTAATTGGCGTAGCGGACGACGCATGGTCATTGAAGGAAACCGTCTCATAAGCCACCGTGCGCACTTCATTCGCTGGTGAGCATCGCTACTAGGTTCCCCGAAATTATAGACGATACGGGCAAGCGGGTCAACAAGTTGTCGTGCTTTCCGTGCCCCTACCAAGTCGCCGTTCAATGCAGCATGAACAACCTCCACCATCAATTCTGGTACAAAGCCAGCAAAACCAATCAAAGCACCATCACAACCTTCGAGGAGTGATGCTAATAGATATTCGTCGTGACAAGTAATAACAGGAACATCCGGTGCTGCTTCTTTGAGTTGTTCATAATCCCAACGCCAACGTGCCATGTCACGAGTCCCCATCTTGATGCATACAACTTGTGGTATTTTGACAAGCTCGAGCATCTCTTTAAGGCTGTAACAAGCTTTTGTCCAAGCAGGATATTGGTGTACGATAATTGGGATGTCAGCTTCAGCAACATCTTGAAAGAATCCTATCGCTGTTTGACTTGGACGTCCAAACCTAAGCCAATGGTGCGGCGGCATAAGTAGGATACCATCGCCTCCAGCCTC
>DTUY01000162.1 GCA_012963885.1 Candidatus Poribacteria bacterium
GCTCAACTTGGTGTGTACCATTATCTGGTTGGCATGAATGTTAACAGGCCCTAGCCTATATTAATTTAAAACTAATTAACCATATCTGTGCTAAATGACATGAGAATGACCACAACGAATATCAGTATACGCCACGGCGGTACATACAAAGCGTCGGGTAATTTTCCAGAGCAAAAGAACAGATGCCAAAACAGCGTAATACCACACTACATCCCTATGCAGAAGGATGTAGTCTGATATAGAAGGGGCGGTCACTAGTCGAATCGTCTGTCACTATGTGCGCGCCCGATTACCCATACAAGAGTTATCTATTGCGCAGGTATAGTAGTTTTGCGGCTGACTGACGCCAGTGGTAAGGGCCGTTCTGAGTACAGAATGTGGTTCCCAGCTCTGCACGGTTAGGTGTAATTACGATTTTTCGCCTTCTTCTAAGAAATCAGTCTACTGAAATTCTCTCTGCATGAGATTAAACGCTATATCTTTCTATCTTCGCTTCATCCACATCAACGCCCAAGCCCGGATTCGATGGCACACGGATCTTCCCATTTTCAAACTTTAGTGGCTCAACCAGAATATCATCCGTTAATCCGTGGTAACAGGTATCGTTAGGTCCAGAAAAGTTCGGGGTTGATGCTACGATGTGTGTGATGGCAGCGGTCTTGAGCCCGAGGTCATGCGAACAGTGCATCAGACATGATATATTATACGCTTCAGCAACGACAGCCACTTTCTTTACGCGTATCATCCCACCTGCCGCTGGGGTGTCTGGCATGATAATATCCACCCCTTCATTGGCCAGCAATGTTAGAACTGTATCCGGTGTTCCCACGCCCATATTTACCAAGATACCCATACCAATTTCCATCCGAAAGCGAACCAACGCATCAAGATGTTCAGATGAGCATGGATCTTCAAAGTAGCAAATCCCAAGGTCTTTCATCCGCCGCAGCACGGATTCAGCCTTTTCGGGGGAGTAACCGTTGTTTGCATCTGGGCGAAGTACAGCTTCACCGCCAACCTCACCTTGAATAGCTTCCGCAATTCGAAGATCGTCATCAGGGTCATCACCCGCCTTTGTTTTTAGAAAACAGAACCCCCACCGATCCATGTACTCACGCGCCGTTGCGGCGGATTCCGCTGGTTCTTTAAGCCCCATACAGGCACAGAAATCCACTTCATCCCGTACTTGTCCACCAAAGAGTTGGTACACAGGTAATTCAGCATGTTTTCCGAGCGCGTCCCAAAGTGCCATTTCGACCCCTGACATTGGCCCTCTGCCAATTCCTGCCTGCTCCATCGCCGCAAGCGCACCTTCGATGTTAGCAACACGATGTGCTGCGAGAATGATATTTGGGTCGGTTTCAAACCGCCCTGTGCCTGCGCCCCAACCGATGATTCCGGTATCTGTTTCGATTTTCACGATGAGTCCTGCCGCGCCTAAAGTGCCATGTCCACCAACGCTTCGTCGTCCGATATACGGACCGACGGGAGCCGCATAAGGAATTCTGACGCTGGTTGCTGTGATTTGTTTGATTTGCATTTTGCCCCTGCTTTGAGTTGGAGTAGCGCATGTCTCCGCAATAGATCGGGATCCAAAACCAGACTTGCGTAAAGATCCAATCGCAAATCTGGAAACGTTTGCTACGACTGACAGTATTCAGACGAGTGAATACCCGCGTGAATACTTCTTGTGCGGTGTCTTGAGCATCATGAATGTTCTTTACCTTAGAAAAGGCCATAGCAAGAACCATCGACTTATATCGATCAACTAAGGTATGAAAGTGAAAGGCGTCTCAATCGCCATTAAGTGTCAACTCTATGAACTGTTAGTCAGAATCCATTCACTACACTTTGTCGCGCGAGTCCTCGTTAATAAGTACCAAATGACGATCGAAATCTATTAAGGAAATGAGCTTTGTGATCGAGTTTTGAATCCACACCTTATTTTTGAGAGTCAATTGTCAGACTATGTTGAATAAAGCAGATACAAACCAACGCAGTCTGGCAATCATCCAATTCATCATACCAAAATCCAATCTTTTCATATAAGACATTTTAGATACTTTCCTCGGCTCGATCGGCATATGAGTTTTATGCTCTACTTTAGCTTTTCCTCGAAGAAAGCCAGCACCTTTTCCCAAGCATCCTCGCTGGCGCTGTGACAGTAACGCTCCTCACTGTTGAAACTCTGGAAGGCATGGCCAGCCCCAT
>DTUY01000163.1 GCA_012963885.1 Candidatus Poribacteria bacterium
TATAGCCAAGTCATATTTGCCTTGGCTATAGTAAGCATCTCCCCGTGTTATATACCCACCAAGTTGACCACGTTGAGTGTAGCCAGGATAAGTAGACTTGTTAGATTGTCGTTCTAACTCCTTCAACATCTGAGTATGTATGAGTTCTTGTTTTTGCCTACCAGCATATTCCAATGACGCACATCCAACCAATAACAAACAGCATACAACCGTTATCCACTTCATTTTATTATGCTCCTTATCTATTTCTACAACCAAACATCAAGAAAATTATTCTAACCAGAAATACAATAATTAATCGAGTTTTCACCATTTACTCCTAATTAGTATTGGGTGTTATTGATTCGTTTTGGTTTTCTATCTCTTAACCGAAGCACTGCAACAGCAACAGATCTTACTCCTAATCGAACAGGAAAAGTGAGGCTTTTTATCATAGTTATGGAGCAAGTTGGCATAATCACAATCGGCCTTCGGATTTTGATTACTCTTTTACAATGACCTTCGCCATCTGGCAATCTAAATCATCATCTAGTACTTAATTTTTAACTAAAATACAACCCAGTTGATGATGGAAGCACCTCAGATCTCTAGGTTTGGTGGCAGCCAAAATCGTCCTGGGATCGCCACAGGCGCATAGATTTAGGTCTGGATAGGCGGTGTATCAAACGCTAAGAGCCTGTTTGAAAGTCATTTTATTCGTTTGAGCATCAGTCGAATCATGTCAATATAAATCATGTTCTCTGAATAAATCATGTTCTCTGAGTGCTGACTTTTGCGTTGATAGTCTAAGCTCAAGCCTCGGCACCAGCCCAACCAGGCAAAAGTCCGTTCCACAATCCACCGTTTAGGTAAGACTTGAAAGCCCTTAGCTTTCAGATTCATCACTATGTCTGACTGGGCTTGAAACCGATTCCGCAACCATAAACCAAGCTCCCCTCATAACCACCATCAGCCCATAGCTTTTGGGTGGTGTCCCGCTAAAAGAAAACGGACGAAAGTAATTCATAGTCAGTTTGGCTATCGGCGGCATTGGTATCAGTGACCTTCAGAGCGATGGTTTTGACCGATTGGCTATCAATCACAGCCGCCCTGGGTTGAGCTTCTCTGCCTCGGGACCAGTTGGGAGAATCCTCTGATTCCTTTGCAATCTCCGAAGAAGTGCCTTTTTTACCACTAGCAGGCAACCTAGAGGTGATTAGGTGGGAGAAAGACGGGATTGAGATGGTACTGATCCCGGTTGGTCGTTTTGAGATGGAAGACTTTATTAAATATTCCAGAATTTACGACCTACCAAGCGGCTATTGAATCATCTTCATGCCAAAGCTAAACGCTGCATCCCTACAGGATACGCGGTCTTTGGCACGGGCGCCAGCGTGCTTGACCAAACGTCGGTCGACCTATCGGTGTCGGGGCAAGCAACCTCAGCCCGCAGCCATCCTTTTCTAAGTGAGTCGCACCACGTTCTCTTTGACGATCTCTTTGACATGGGTATAGTGGGCGTTGGCCATCAATTCCTTGGTCTGGGGCGACAAACGGCTCTGGAGGACGTCTGGGACAGCGGTCTGGCCTTTGAACTGGGGTCGGTAGCGCAACACCAGGGTGCGGCGCAGGCGATCTTCAGGCTTCCACTGCAACGTCCCATGGACCAGCATTTCAGTCATTATCACCGCATCCCCCACCTGCGGCGTCACATTGACCACTCCCGCAGGCAGATCCTCGTGCTCAGTGATGACCCCGCCGTTGAATAAACTGGGCGGGCGCTCGAACTCCGCCTTGTGCGAGCCCGGGACTACCAACAAGCCGCCGTCGCCAGGGAAGACATCATCGAAATAGGGGAAAATGACGAAATCATCGCAGAAGATACGCCCCTCTCGGGTGTCAAAACGCGTGCTTTGCCAGCCATAGTCCTCACGGGCACAGTGCAGATGGAATGGCTCGTGCAGGTGACTGTCCACTAGCAGTGTTCCCCGAGTGAAAGCCGGCTGGTCGTGGGTGAGCTCTTTGACAATAGACCACAGGCCCAAATGCATGGTTAGGGCTTCAAGGGCTTTGTCGAAAGCGAAGCCATTGGCGTAATACTTTCCGTCCTCGGAACGGGAAAAGCCCTCGGGCAGTTCGTCATCGGGCGTGGCCATATAGCGGTCGATGGCCGCCCGGGCGGCTGCCAGTTCGCTGTCGCTGAGCACCTTGGGGATATGCAAATAGCCCTTGATATCAAATAAATAGCGCTGTTCTGGGGTCATGGATTACTCCTACTCGCAATCGAGAAATTTTAGTGTTGCACCAGAGAGAACCCAAGTATGACAAGATTGCTAGTTTTTGTAAAGAAGTGAAATGGTGATAGATGCCTGTTGGTAGGCAGGGATAGAAATTTCGGATTGACGACGCTGCTGAGAGAGCCGTACGAAAGATGAACTCCTATCCTCAGCGATCATCACTTAATCTAATGATTGCCAAACTGAGTTATACGGTTCTATTTAGCCTTGATAACGCTCCAAAGGGTCGCTAATTTGCTAGCAGGTGAAACGGCACGTGCTTTCTTCCACCCATCTTTATAGATTTTCTGAATATCTGCTGGTTCTAATGCAATACCCTTTTTAAAGAGAAAAACTTCGTCCAAACCGCCTTTGTGATTCTCCGAACCCCATCCGCCAAATTTTAGTGGAGCTGGGTTATCCATATTGGCAGGGCCATTTCGTTCTGTATCAAGTTTACCATCTACGTAAAGAGAAACTTTTCCTTTTTTTCGGACCACTACGCAATGGTGCCAACCTTTTCCAACAATCACAGTTTTTCCGTCATCGATATGTTGACCTCCACCTTCAAAGATGAAAACGCCGGACTCCCTATCAATGCTGGCACTCAGGGCCCAGAACCCACCACCATTCCGTTTAATTATTACATAGGCATCTTTATTCTCTGCTTCCATCCAACACCCAACAGAAAAATCGTCAGCTTCAAAATTGAAAACATCGTCATGTTCTATTATGATATAATTTTGCCCTCCATCAAACTCGACAGCTTTACCGAATTTTCCATTAATCCATTTCAGAGCTTTTCCCGCTTCTCCATGGCGGTCGTTACCGGAGCTATCCTTAGCAACTTTACCAGAACCTTCATCGAAGAGCCACAAGCCAGCCAAACCATCAAAATTGATTTTGGCTGAACCCTGACTAATAAAGGCTAAAATCAGTATTAAAATAAAGCTTGTAGTTATAAATACCTCTCTGTTAGTCATTTTTAATTACCTCTCCCTATATTGCTGTAAAATTTGAGAGACTTGATAGATAAAAAACCAGTCTATCAAGAACCAATGCACCAATAATATATCATGTAGCATTAAAAGTAAAATGAATTTAGGAAATAATTGCTGGTTGTCTTCTCTGAATTTAGTAATATAGTCAAATTACATTCCGTAATGACAAGCGATGTGTAGTATTTAATTGGCCACTTACATTAGGAGGGATTACCGGTATGTCGGAGTTAGAAAACGGTAAGGATCGCACCTTGAACTTCCAGATAAATATTTTCTGTTTGGAAATATAAATTATGTGGATATGAGGTAGATCGACCTCCCAATCTGGGTGGTAGTTACAGTGGTGGAAATAGTGGATAGTCGGCTTTCAGCGATGGCAAACGGTCAATCAATCCTTGCCATAATATCCTTCAAGTTCCCTTTGTAACCGATCTCATCGAGAAACTTCAGGTGCGGGGCGAACTCGCCGACTTCGTAGAGATTGTGCGCATCGCTTCCAAAGGTAATCTTCACACCAGCTTCAACGCACATCCTGACGAACTCCGGCTGTGGGCGGTTGTAGTGGAAGTTCATCTCCGCAGCAACATTGTTCTCCTTCAACATCCTGATGACCGGCACAAACAGCCTCGTTGGCACTTCGTGGTTTCGGAAGATACGGAAGGGGTGGGCGAGAATCCGGATGCCGGTTTGGACGAAGCACTCCAGAATCCGCAGATATTCATCGGATGCCCGCTTCAGGTCAACTTTTTCTTTCCTCAACTCGGGCAACTGGTGAATGGCGCCGTTGAGGAGCTGTGCTCGCTGTTGGTCTTTATCCTGAAGAATCATGTTGCCCTGAAAATCCGAATCGACTTCAAAACCGATGATCAGATTGTCGCGTTGCGCCTCCTCCACGTTCGACCAGAAATCGGGCATCCGGTCTTGGAGGCCTTTCGTTCCTTTGATTCCTTCCTTGCACAATTCGCCGCTCCAGTAGGTCTGGCGGTCGAAGTAGAGCTGACCCGAATGCTCGGTGAAGGCGATGCCGCGAAGACCGAACTTCTCAGCGAGCTCCGGTGATTTTACCATGTCCATGTTTTCACTGCAGTAGGCGAACTGCGTGTGCGAGTGGTAATCGAACAGTTCCAGCTCAGGCGGCATCCGGTGCTCGTGCTGTGTGACTTGGATATCTTTGCTGTCGAGATTAATCTCCATGAAACTGAAAGGTGACTCACAGAGCGATTTGCCGACAACGAAGGAATGGCTGCCGACACGAATCAGTTCCGTTCCAGCATGATAGTGGCCTCCTATGCTCAAAGTGAAGTTGTTTGCCCAAGTGGCTTCGAGCACTTCGTCGATGTTTGTGTAGTTGTAGCAGCAGTTGCTTTTGTTTGGAGGAAAGAGAGGAACGTGTTGGAAGGCGACGATAGGGCCGTCGTGGTTGGAACGTACCTTTTTCATCTTTTCCATATTTTCGGGTAGCCGCTTGGCATTCCAACCCAGTTCCTCTGGATCGATGAACGGAACGAAACGGACCCCGTTGATATCCATAAATACTGGGGGCCGGTTAATGACTTCGTAAAACCGCTCCTCAACTGGATCGTGGTTTCCTGGAATCGCCATCCAAGGAGATTCCAGAAGATTGAGAATCTCCTGCATTTTCGCGAGACGCTCCCCAGATTTTCCGCTATCTGGGTCATCGAGAATGTCACCCAGTATTAGTGTGATGTCTGGCTTAATCATGCGGTTCAGCCGGTGCACGGTTCGCAGCAGGAGGATGTCGCCGATCTGTCCCTGCCGAGCACTGATAGGAATTTTATCCCCGTAATGGATGTCCGTGATAACCCCGATCTTGACTTTTTCGCTCAATTCTTATTTCCTTATATAATGGATGTAGTTGACATCATTGTCTGTGTCTTTATTATTATCCAAAGCATTATCATAGATCATTTTCAATTGTTTCCTCGCCACTGATGTATACACCGATTTTGATTGCCTTTGTATCCTCCTAAACTAAATTTCAACTACCAATGGCTAGACGACCCTCAACTTACCAAGCATTTTATCACCACCAGAGTTAAAAAAGGAACATCATTATCTTCAACATAAGATTTTAAATCAGCTAACTAGAACTTGGCTGAGACTGGTAGAAGATCGTAATATTGTCTCATCAAATTACCAAAGTGTTTTAAATACATTATGATATAATCTGCTAATAACCTGAATTTTCGCCTGTCACTTTTACTTTTCTTAGGCAAATATCTGGGATTTAGCGATTCATGCTCCAAATTCTAGCTAATACGGTGTTCAACCATGTCTGCAGGCTGTCTTTTCGGAAAGAGCGTGTTATCACCGCAACACTCAGGATAAATGATGAAGCAGGAAATTGAAACCCGTATTGTTGACCAAATTTTCTCCAATTCGGAAGCGTACGAAAATCTCCTTGTACTTGCTGACGATATCGGGATACGGTTGGCGGGTACGTCCAATGAAATTAAAGCGCGAGACTTTCTGGTTGAAACGCTCTGGCGGTACGGATTGGATAATGTCCATACCCAAACGTTTCCACATCGTGCTTGGACGCCTATTGATGAAAGATTGCTGATACAACACCTATTGAGAAAGAGGTCTCATGTCGGTGCTCTGGACTTTCACCATCCACATCTGAAGATGGTGTAGAGGGTGAAATAATCTTTCTTGAACGTGGTGATCGTCAGGATCTCGAAGCAAATAAAGAACAGGTTAAAGGACGTTTTATTGCAGCACCGTACTACCCGTTTGCCCGTCAACTGAAAACGCCACTAGCGGCTGAGTATGGGGCAGTTGGATTAATTGAAATCCGAAATTCTGCTGGGGGCTGCAACCAGCACGAACGTGCGCTTTTGCCAAAATTGGTGCCATTCCAGTAGCCTCAATCAGTAAAGAGGATGCGGAATACCTACGTCGACTCAATTCGCGAAAAGATACGGTCAGGCTTAAGCTCATTCTCGATAGTCACATTGAGTGGAAAGATTCATGGAATGTCATCGGAGAGATTAGCGGTAATAGTAGCGGAGAAGAACATATCATCGTTGGCGGACACTATGATAGCTGGCATGTCGGGCCAGGAGCCGTAGACAATGCAGCCGGAGTGGTGGCAGTTCTGGAAACGGCACGAGGTCTAGTGCCTTATCGGCAACATCTCTCCCGAACCGTCAAGTTTGTGTTGTTCGGCGTGGAAGAATCCGGTCTCGTCGGTTCTTGGGCATACGTTCATCAACACAGTGATGAGTTGGCAAACACTATTTTGATGATTAATAATGATGTTGGTGGGCGTCCAAGCGGAATCAGCATTTCAAGTTTTGATCAACTTAAGCCTCCCTTGGACGAGGTTGCGGGACGAGTTCGTATCGCAGGTCAGGATTTACCTCCATTTCTTGTCTCGGTTGGCGAACCAAGCTGGGGGTCAGATCACTTTCCGTTCCTGGCACACGGTGTGCCGACAATTGGTATTTCAACTGTGGCGGTTCAACCAGAAGACCGACTTTACGGTCATACTCGAGCCGATACGCCCGACAAGGTTTACAAAGAAGGACTAACTGAATGTGCTGCAATCAACGCTCAAATCGTTTTTCAGATTGCCAACATTCCGGTTCGGCCAGCTGGGCAAAAAACACAAGACCAATTAGAGAAGTTGTTTCAAAAACATGATTTCATGGAAACATTGGATCTTCTAGATATGTGGCCGCCTGAAAAGGTTAAACAGCGCTATTTTTCCTTCGATGTGTGAGTTGGTCTTTAATAATTTACTATCAGCGTTGACTTGCCGACAAACATTTTGAATCTGTTAGTTTAGTATGCTGGAGATTAGCCTTATGAAATCTACACTGCACATTTCTGTTATGCTTCCGCTGACCCTCTTTACTATATCGTCCTCGATCTCTACTGAATTCGAGACATCTGGCGATCAGATGTTCAGAACCTATTTTGAACGGGAAACGGCTGAAATTGCCGACCAATGCTTAGCAGATATCCAAACGTTGGACGATTGGAACAAAAACAAGGATAAATATCGGTCGCAATTGTACGAGATGCTCAGTCTGGAACCTCTACCCCCCCCAAGACTCCGCTTCAGGCAACCGTTACTAGACGGATAACGCAACATGATTTCGATGTCTGGAACTTGCACTATCAGTAGTCCATGCCTGGATTATATGTGACTGGCAACCTCTACCTGCCGAAAGATCTGCAGGATCCAGCTCCGACGATATTATATGTTTGTGGGCATGGACCGGTGAAAATCAACAATATCAGCTATGGAAACAAGGTCCATTATCAACATCATGGAGCATGGTTCGCCCGCAACGGTTACGTCTGTTTGGTGATTGACACGCTCCAGCTAGGCGAGATCGAAGGAATCCATCACGGCACATATAATCACAACATGTGGTGGTGGAACTCTCGCGGTTATTCTTCCTCCGGTGTGGAAGTGTGAAACTGTATTCGGGCACTGGATTATCTGGAAACACTCGACTTCGTTGATCAAAACCGATTTGGTGTAACTGGCCGAAGTGGTGGAGGGGCTTACAGTTGGTGGATCTCCGCTCTGGATGAACGCATCAAGGTCGCCGCTTCGGTAGCTGGTATTACGGACTTGACCAACCACGTGGTTAGCGGTGGTACAAATGGACGGTACAAACACGGTACGGTGGAAGGCCACTGCGATTGTATGTTTCAGGTCAATACCTACCGCTGGGATTATGCACAGGTAGCGGCACTGGTGGCACCGCGACCACTATTGATCC
Source organism: Candidatus Poribacteria bacterium (assembly GCA_012963885.1). Classification (GTDB taxonomy): domain Bacteria; phylum Poribacteria; class WGA-4E; order WGA-4E; family UBA9662; genus UBA9662. The sequence continues at coordinate 8,020 of DTUY01000163.1, forward strand.
TCAATACCGATGATGGCAGCATCTTCCCCTTAGACGGTGTGGTACGAGTTTACAACCAGGTCCGTCGTATCTATGAATTACATGACGCCAAAAGCAAATTGGGATTGGTTATCACGCCCGGTGGTCACCAGGATACGCGGGAGATTCGCCTGCCAGCTTTCAACTGGTTCAACCAATATCTTAAAGATGAGAAGAAACCGATCAAGATGTTTGCGCATACATTCTTTGAACCAGAGCAATTAAAGGTCTTCTCTGAGATTCCAAGTAACCAACGTAATGCACAGATTCAGGACAGTTTTACGCGCTTGGCAAACGATACGAATCCGGTGGACGCCGAGCGAATTTTAACGGACCTAAAAGAAAAAACCTTTGGTGGTTGGCCTGAAACATTGGGAGACTTGGATCTGGAAGAGGTTTTTGATGTCGGGCACAACGGCGTCCGCTTTGCTGGCTACGACTTCAATAGTCAGATAGGAATCCGGCTTCGCATGTATATAACCCATCAGATGAATCTGGCACAACCAAAAAAACTTCACTTAGAGATAATAAATAATCGGGATTGGATTGAGTACCTGAAACTTGGTAGGACGACTTGGGACCGAGTCTGGAAAGAAGAAATGAAATTAGCTGGCATAGACAATAACATGCCTGTAACAGAGGAGATACAAACGGCACTAGGTTGGATGCATCGATCAGGCCGCAATAGTGCCAACCAACGAATTCC
>DTUY01000164.1 GCA_012963885.1 Candidatus Poribacteria bacterium
TGCCTCTCAGCTATAGAATTCTGATGAGTTTTACTACTTATGCAAGAGGTCTAGTGACTATAATTTATATTAGTGAATCAATAGTCAAGGAGTAATAGATGTCAAAAGTTCGCCTCGCTATAATCGGCTGTGGTGGAAACTCATCTGGTCATGCCCGACGGATGAACCAAATGGATGAGGTTCAAATTATTGCCACCTGTGATGTCAATACTGATATTGCCAACAGCTATATCGATCAAAATATACTGGATCTAGTCCCTCGTCCGGGGGCTTTTGATGATGTGAACTCAATGTTGGCTGAAACGCAACCCGATGCAGTGCTAATTTCTACCCCACATACTCTGCATTTTGAACATGGGATGAAAGCCTTAGAAGCAGGTTGCCATGTGCTGATGGAAAAACCGATGGTAACATCAGCTGAAGATGCTTACACCATTGCCGAGAAAGTGGGAGAAACGGGAAAAGTTTTCGTGATTGGTTATAATACGCCGTGTTCAGCTAACTTCTATTATCTTCGTGAACAAATCCGGAATCAAACATTCGGTAAACTGGAATTGATAGTTGGCTACATTACGCAGGGTTGGAAGAATGCGACAGTGGGTGCATGGCGACAGAAACCAGAATTATCTGGTGGTGGACAAGCATATGATAGTGGAGCCCATTTGTTGAATAGTCTTTGTTGGGCTGTTGAAAAAAACGTTGGAGAGGTCTACGCTTTCACTGATAATTGTGATACTGCGGTTGACGTCAATTCATCAATTAACGTTAAGTTCGAAAATGGTGTTCTAGCCAGTATTGCTATCAGCGGTAATTGTCCAAGTCCAGGTGGTACACATATGGCCTTTATTTTTGATAATGGTCGAGTGGAAATTGATGGTTGGGGTGGCGGTTGGATACGGGTCTATGAAGGCTCAGATCATGTCGAAGAACCACCGATTACGGAAGAAATGTCAGCGGGATCACCGGATGATAATTTTATTGATGCAATTCTTGGACGTGCTGAACCGCGTACCACCCCCCTCAACGGAATCATACAGTCAGAGTTGATGGATGCCATCTACAAATCGGCAGAAACTGGGATACCGGCTCGTCCCAAGCGTAGATCTACTGACTAATCATTGGGTGATATCTCATCCACTGGTCGATGCCTGTGTGCCATTTTAGGGCTCGATTTTTAGTAACTATTTGAACATGGAAATTGTTCTCAATTCCAAATTCTTTGCCCATCTTTCAATTGAACAACTGGGTGAAAAAGCAATTAAACTCGGTTATGATGGAATTGACGTCTGTATTCGCCCTGGACATCCAATTCAGATAGATAACGCCGCCAAACTGTTGCCCCAAGCGATGAGAATATGGGAAAAACAGGGTCTTGTCTGTCCTTTAGCTACTGCAGCTGTTGATATTAACCAACCTACTCAGGAGGTGGAGAATTTGTATGTTGCCTGTGCCGAGGTGGGGATTCCGCGTCTTAAAATTGGATTTTGGCGGTATAAAACAGATGACGACTACTGGCGAGTCGTAGAGGCTGCTCGAAATGATCTGGCAGGTTTTGTCAGGTTCAGTCAACAGTACGAGGTGCAGACCTGTTACCAGATCCATAGCGGTTCGTGTATCGGGTCAAACTGTGCCGGATTAATGCACCTTATTAAAGACTTTGATCCACAATACGTTGGCGCGTATCCGGATTTTGGTCATTTGGCATTAGATGGTGAGGATTGGGATATGGGTTTCTCAATGATAAAAGACTATATTTCCGTCGTCGGAATCAAAGATGCTCTTTATCTCCGTCAACCTGAAGGTCAGATGCCATCTTATATCCCATGTTTCGTGAAAGTTGGGGAAGGCTGCATCAACTGGCATCACAGTTTAAGGAAATTACTCAAACATAACTTTGATGGACCTTTAACTGTTCACACAGAATACAAATTTGACGAATCAATTATTCGGCAAGTTGGATACGCAGATACTTCTCCACCAAATTTAGAGCAATGGGCTAAAGAAGATGTAACCTATTTAAGACAAATTCTGTCGGAGATGACAAATTAGCCCGTAATTTTAAGTTTTAAGTATAGTATTTTTATAATATTTCCTGTATAATGAATCTCTTGCATAGGTCAAAAAAACAGAAGTTCGGAGATTTTTGAGTCGCATATGTCACAGAATTTAGCTGCCTCC
>DTUY01000165.1 GCA_012963885.1 Candidatus Poribacteria bacterium
TCAAGAGTAACACAGCAATATATTGGCGTGGCATTTTGATATCCTTTCTAATCAACTAATATGTCTAATAGCGTATCAGCGTTTTAAGGCGATAGAGTCAGCCAGTTGGATGGTGCATTCTGTCACGATTGCCGTATCAGGGTAAAGAGGTCGGTTCGCTAACAGTACTTGGTATTGACAAATCATGCAGGCCACAATGACGACAGCCAATTCGTCTGGTGACCACCCTGTTTATCTCAGGCTGTACCCCCCCTTCTGGATGGTGGGGTGTAATGTTATGTCACACTGTTTTGGCATCTGTTCTTTTCCGCTTGGAAATTATCCGACACTGTATGTACCACCGTGGCTGATGTATTGTTTTTCGCGTATCCTTCCAGCTTCTGACATTCATCACCAACTCGAAATGCGATGACACGGATTTTCTTGTTCTGCAACACTTAATATCTTTCAGTTGTGTGCCTGATCATTAATAGAAAAACAACTTTTTGACAATGCTGATCGTGGTGGACTTCGGTTTGGCAGGAGTCAACGCTCCTCCAATGACTTGACTCATTCTTCGGCGGATAGCCTTTGGTTGGGCCAACCGTCACAGCGTACGCGAATGATGCGACCAGGACGGTAACCTTTCAGCAATTCAGTAAACTTCAGGCGGAGTTGGTGACCGCTACTGCCCGGCGGTGGATTCTCGATCTCTTTCCATTCGATAACCTGGCCGCTCTTCTTGTCATTGTTGTGCCACCAGGTGCGCAGGGTTTTCTCAGCAACGGCGATGTCGAAGTCCTTCTCCTTCTTTGCCTTGAACTCTTCGTAAAGCGACGGGTCCATCCCACCAAACAGCGTGATGGTGACGATGCCACCGCCGAAGTCTTCATGCTCGACCTGATCGACCCAGCCAGCAAGCCAGTGGTAGCGCTGGTAGCGGATGTGGCGGCGGCGCTGAAGCTCGTTGGAGATCTCTCTGCTTTCCTCGTTGATCCAAATGTCCGAAATGCAATATTCCCTATCACGCCAACCTGGAGTCCAGGTGAGGTCCAGCTGAACGATTTGTTTCGGAGCAATGTCCTGCAACTCAACAGGCTTACGCCTTTTCCAGACTCGTGTGGACTGATCAATTTCGAACGTATACTTACCGCTGATGCCGTCCTTTGCCGCCTGTCCGGTTGAGACGACGTGAAGTTTTCCTCGCTGAGTGGCGTCCCCAGGCGTCACGACGCCAAGAGCTTCGTCAATGGTCCAGCGGGGGACGTCAATGGACACAATTTCCCACATTTGTCCACGACGCTGGTAGAAGCTAAAGTCGTCTTCCAGTGAGATGGCGTAATTGTATTTAGGAACGTATCTCAACTCGCTAGTAGCAGAACCATACGGCCGTGGAGGCGGGATCGTCTCTTCCTCTCCAACTGACGGCAAATAAAGGTAGCCATGTAGGTGCGTGCCGATGGGAATGTCTCGCAGCTCCGCGGGGGCACCATGATACCAGATCATCCCGTAGGGAAGCATGACAAACTGATGGATTGGCCCCACATGGTAGAGACCGCCACACCCACCACCATCCAGGCGCAGGCCACCTCGGCGATTGATCGGATCCACCATCACAAGTTCTCCCGCAATGTAGGTTCCCGTGTTCGGTGGCGGAAACTCGTCAAGCTTGGGAATGTAGTCCTTCTTGTTCTCCGCAGGCAACGAAGTCGATAATGCGAACAAAAGGACAAAGCTGAGAAAATGCTGATAGACGCTAATCACAGAAAAAGCTTGGAGAGAGTGAACATGACGGAATAACAAGATGTTAAGGCAGAGTATTTCATACCCTTTAGGAGTTTCCGATTCGTTTCCGTATTTTGCCGTGCAGACACTACCGAACTCGCTCTTCCGGAGGTAGCTTCACGCGAGGCCAATGAGTTCTATCGACACGAACAATCCTTCCACGACGAAAACCTTCCAACAATTCGTCAATCTGGATATGAAGCTGGATGCCACTGCTTCCAGGAGGAGGACTCTCAATCTTTTTGATACCGACGATCGAGCCTTCTTTATTATCGTGATCTCTCCAGTAAGTGCGAAGCGTCTCTTCAGCGGCGCAAAGTGTAACCAACGACCCAGCCTGGAAATCGTCGTAGAGTGTATTGTCCATTCCGCTGAACAGTGTAATGGTGACGATACCCTTGCCCCGTCCTTGGTGCTTGACCTGCTCAACCACCGCCGCCAGACCTCGATGGAGTTGATAACGATGGTGAACGCGGATCTGGTGTTTGGTGGCTAGCTTTCGGCTCTCCTCATCAAACCAGATATCAGCAACGTGGAATCGCTGATTCTTCCATTCAGGTGCCCACGTAAGACCTACCTGTACAACCTGAGCTTCCAGCACAACGGACCTGACGTTGTCCTTCATAGTCCATGTATTTTCCGGAGCTATATCTTCCCATTCAATGACGCCATTTCCTTCCCAAATACGTGTGAAGCGGTCGACTTCGAATGTCTGCTCATTCTTCAATCCGTCGTTGACCACTTGGCCGATGGGAACCACCTTTAGTTTGCCCTCCACTGGTGTCTTTTGCCAATCGCCATTCTGATTGAGTACAGGAAAATGCTTGCTCGATGAGTCGTAACGCAGCTCAACTGACAGGATCTTCCACGCTTGGCCACTCCGCTGGTAGAAGCTGAAGTCGTCTTCCAATAGGATGACATGGTTATGTTTAGGAACGTACTGCGGAGGCCCCTTTGGAGGAGAAATCGTCTTGTCACCTTCTGGAGGCAGATAAAAACGGCCGTGCAGATGCGTGCCAATGGGTATGTCCCGAAGTTCCGCCGGGGCTCCATGATACCAGATCATCCCATAGGGAAGCATGGCAAATTGGTGAACGGAAGCCTTGTCATACCTATCGTCGTTGAAATCACCATCCAGACGTAGGCCACCTCGGCGATTGATCGGATCCACCGTCACAAGTTCTCCTGCGATGTAGGTTCCTGTATTTGGTGGTGGAAACTCGTTAAGCTTAGGAATGTAGTCCTGCTTGTTCTCTGCAGAAAACGAAGTCGCTAATGTAAACAAAAGCACAAGGCTGAGGAAATGCTGGCAGAAGCTAATCGCAGTAGAAATTTGGAAAGGATGTACTACTCCTCGCTCCGGAGTTTGCGCATAGAATAACCTACAGTCCAAGCTACACTTCAAAACTCTACTGATAGCCCCCAACGCTTTGAACACCATAGACTTCAAAGGCAACTCCATGAGAGAATACCTCTCTTCTATCTTCTATGAAAAGCTAGTCCTGTTACGATATTTCACTTCTGTATTCATGCTTATCCATGGTTCTTTCTTCCTTAAGCTAGTAATTCCGAAATGATCCCGTTACTGTCGGCGAATTTGTCGGTCTCCACTCCCATCCTCTGCGCTGTGGTAAGAAGCAAATTGCTCAGGTGAGCCTGTCGATTCACCGGGTTGTGACAGATATTATAGTGATTACCGGGATTAGCCAAGTCGTAACCGGAGAATGTCGTTGCCTTATTGAAGTCAATATGCTGACCATGCTTCAAACCTAGCTTAGAACCGCCAGCTAAGACGATCGGCAGATTGGCGTTACCGTGGCTGTGGCCGAACGCCATGCCGCTACCGTAGAGTGCCATCGTTGTGTCCAGCAGTGGTGTACCATTGGCACCCTGTACTTCGTTGAGCCGATCGAGAAAATAGCTGAATTGTTTGATATTAAACGTGTCACTCACGGTTAGGTTCTTCATCAACTCGGCATTGCCATTGTGATGCGACAATGAATGTCGGTCCTGCTTAAGGCCTATTTCGGGGATCGGTAGACCTTGGCCTTCCTCTCCAGTACTGAAGGTTGCAACACGAGTCATGTCCGTTTGGAAAGCCAGCACAATCAGATCATACATGGTACGAAAATACTCACCTACCATTTGCTGAGAGACATCCCGGTTCAAACGCGACTTGTCTTCGTCAGCGATCTTTGGTCGTGGTATATCAAGCCACTCGTCAGCACGTTCAGTACGTATCTCCACCTCGCGGACAGAGGTGAGATACTGATCCAACCGACCACGGTCATCTTTACCAAGCTGGTTAACTAATGCCTTGGCTTCATGGAGAATAGCATCAAGTATACTGCCCCGGCGATGGAGACCACGCCGCTGTTTCGCAATTCCTTCTTTGGGTTCCTCAAAAAAGTCTCGGAACACGACACCCGGATTGGACTGTGCAGGCAACTGGATCCCATCAGGATTCCACGAAAGTGATCCCCCTTTGTTACTCAGCTCCATGGAAGCGAAACGCGTATGCGGTGCGGTAACCTGCGCCATCAACTGATCGACCGAGATGCTGTTCCTATCCACCTGCCCCAACTTCCCACCAGTAAGCCAAATCTTACGACAGTTGTGATGATGGCCGAGGCCATTGGGGTGATAGAGCCCACTGATTGGCGTGATGTTCATGCGATGTTTCTCTAGCGGGCGGAGCGATTCCGTGAACTTATAACCCACCCCTTCTTCGGTGATCTGATAATCCAGCGTGTTTACACCATTGGGCAGATAGATGAAGGCGCTACGTCTTGGTTTCGGCCCCTGCTTAGCCGCAATTGCGCGTAGCGGCCGCATGCAATCAAGTAACGGCAAGGCAATCGAGACGCCAAGGCCGCGAAGGACCTGACGGCGGTTAATAAGCCAATTTTGACGAATGAGCTCCATGATAGATAGGCTCCTTATATTTTGAGGTCAAAGTTTCTGAAACAGGTTAGACATGACAAAGTTTTCAATAACGGTTTTTAGCTTGTAGTGATCTTGCTTGCTCGCTTTGGTAATTTCCTTGATCTGTTTAGCATCGTCAATTGTCATCACTCGACGCAGGGCAAAAGTAGCAAGCTGTTCGACGAAGGCCTCGGCAAAACGGTCGAGATCCTGCACTAGGAGTTGCTTGAATTCACCTGGCCCATCATAGGTGCGCCCATCGGCCATCGTGCCGCTGGCGTTCACAGAAGGGTTAGCTCCTTGACCAACAGCTACAACTTCCTCTGCCCGCCAGCGGCCGATCGCGTCATAGTTGTCGAAGGCAAGGCCGAGCGGATCGATTTTCTGGTGGCATGACGCACAGATAGCATGGGTCGCGTGAGCTTCCAACTGCATACGTATCGTGGCCTTCGGCTGGTTGACCGGGGTCGGTTCTAGTGGCTCAACATTGGGCGGCGGTGGCGGTGGCGTTTTGCCGAAGATCGCTTCCGAAACCCACACTCCACGATGTACAGGACGATGCCGTGTTCCATCGGAGGTGAGCATTAGAATCGAGGCTTGCGTCAACAATCCACCGCGATGGTCTTCCGGACGCAATACCAAACGCTGAAAACCAGATTCTGATAACAGATGCATCTTGTAGTGTATGGCCAACCGAGGATTTACCATCGTCCAGTTGGAATCGAGGAATTCGCGCAGCGACAGATTCTTTGAAAACACCTCGTCAAAAAAGCTGGTCGTTTCCAGTACCATGCTTCTTTCGAGCCACTTGTCGTAGTTAGGATAAAGCTCCGCATCGGGTGGGAACATACCAACTTTATGAAGCTGCAACCATTGTCGGGGGAACGATTCAGTAAATCGATCGATCTTCGGATCGAGCAACATTCGTGTCAACTGGGCCCGCAACACACTAGGGTCACGCAACCTGCCAGCCCTCGCGGTGGTGAAAAGCTCCTCGTCAGGTATCGACCCCCAGAGAAAGTACGACAACCGTGAGGCAAGTTCCCAATCGTCAATGTAGTTTCGAGGTTCCGTAGCTGAGCCTTCTACAAGATAGTAGAAGTTCTTCGAAGTAAGCACACCCACCATGGCAGCAAAATGGGCAGACCTGAAGCTCTCGCCAGCAGAGAGCTCGCGCTCAACGATTTTCACATACCTATCTATCTCCGCATCCGTCGCGGGCCGACGCCAAGCACGGTCGGCAAAACGTTTTAGACACTCATGAGCTTCGTCTAAATCATCTTCTTTGGAAGGGACAAGGTGATCACGCTTCTTCAAGTCTGACTCGCTCGCAACAAGAACTTCCCATTCAATCCAATCAATAAGCAACAAAGGATAAATGGGATTACCATCGTCGTCAATAAGCATGTATCCCGTAGGGTTCTTAAACCTATGTTCTTTTGTATTGATGAAGTCCCCACTGGTATTCCTAGACGTATGTGTATTTGGCAACGGTGCTCCCACTATATCATTCATAATTTGGAAGCTACTCGATGAGGTTACGAACTCGACGATAATCGGCTCTTCTTCCAGCACAACGATGTCTTCATCAAAGATAGATCGTTTAAGCACAAAATCCCAGACAGTCAAGTGCGGCACCCTATCATCTAGGGATCGCAAACCACTGAGTTGAATGCGAACCCGCGACTGCATACCTTGACTACCTATATGGATATGATGGCTAACTCGACCAGGCCAGTAAACCCAGCGAAATCGGCCGGAAATGCCTCGCTCAGACAACCACTTCTCACGCCCTTTATTGGCATCATGTCGCCCCTTGATCTGTACAGGAGGTTTTTCAGGGAAGGCTCGCATCAAAACTGTCTCGGCCGCTTTAAAGTAGCGACTGACATGCGATGGAGATAAAGACAGTATTTTGCCGATACGCTCAAACCCGTGCCAACGTGGATCCTCGTTGAGTACACCAGGCATGTGTACGTCGTAATGTACACCCAGCAGATCATAAACAGTACTGGCATATTCATCCCGACTTAGACGATAATGCACGACGGGACCGCGTTTTGCCATCCGTACCGCCTCCCCTTCCCTAATCCGATCGGAGATCCAACCAACTACCTTCCCAATTTCATCTGCTGTCGGCTGTAATTCTTTCTCAGGCGGCATTTCGCCAGCGTTCACCCGATTCATCAACTCAGCCCACTTCTGAGTAACCAAGTTGTTCTCGAAGCTATGCGACAACGTATCAATACGGAACTCCGCCTTTTGCGTTTGCTCGTTATGACAACGCAGGCAATACATTTTTAGGAACGGAAGTACTACTTGGTCAAAGCCAGTTGGATTACCTTCAACAATAGAAAATCTTGTGGAAAGAACAAACGTCAGCGTAACACAAAGGAGTACGGATCTATTTATCTGATGTGAGATGGGTTCCATCAGGTTTCACGTTGGTCCTCGTGCATCGTTGCTTTCAACCCCAGCAGAGATGTACATATTATATTATGGCACATCGCAAAACCAAACGGGAACTAGCAGCTACACGACCAATTCAAGGCTGATACTCACTCTTTTACGACACATTGTATCAACATGTCATCTTAGTGCACAAATAATTTTTCCATTTAAGCCTTTCTGCTGGCAGCCAATTTAGTGTGTGCAGACAACCTTTTGATTCAATTGTCTTTCCTTCCTCAAACTTGATTCGCCTGCAGTTCAACCTAAGTTTAGTGAACACCTACGTCTCGCTTTCCTAATGATCAGTGACCATAGAGCATCGTCGATATTCATTTGATTAAGCATAAATGCCCAAGGATTCGCCAGTGGCGTTTCATTGGGTGATGGTGGAGCACTTGTGTCGATTGGCCGAGGATCAAGCAAGATTATGAAAGAAATGACTAATATCCGGAGAGTTCAACAATTCCTGTCCCGAGAGAAACAACTAGGTAACTCGAAACTCGCGTCTTCCCACGACCAATCAAAAAACAAATAAAACAAGAGCAGTTGCTTGCACTTTCCAATTGAAAGCTAATCATGTTTGCATCGAATGCCCGTTAACCAATGTAGAGCCGTTGATGGCTTTAGGAGCGTTTAACCACGTAACTGATTAATTCACTTCGGCAACGACCATCGAGTGAAGTCGTAGTTCAGGGACCGTAACGATTGTTTCTGATTCAATTTGTGATATGTTCAAGTCGATTCCCTCTGGCTCCAACCTTACTTGCTTGATAGACTGATTGTGAAACACTACTTGAATACCGTGGATAGGAATGATTTCCTCTCGTGCCGGTGGCCCCCCTTCAGGTAAAGCTCGCCCGGCCGAAGTATTGATTTCATTGAGTAAATGGACAATTAATTTTTTTCTGTTCTGTTGCGTGAAAAAATTGGTTTGCACACACATCGGAGCGCGAACAATAGTAGGCGGCAAGTTTTCTCGGCACACCCACATAATTGAACGCGCGAGAAGTTGGCGTTGATAGTGATATGGACTAATGAAATTTGACTGGCCCATGGCACCGGGAAAGTATACGACTCGCCCACTGTCGCCATTGCTATTAACCGCCAGCAGAAATGGGCTGGTACCATCGATAATTTGGTTCTCATCGCGTGCCTTGACCAGGAGGTCGCGATCATTACCGTAAAAACCTAGAACCTCGGCTTGGGGTTTTGGTCTTATCTTAGCAACAAATCCGATGAAGTCGAGAACTGAGTTCTTTTCACGCAAGGCCTCATCAAATTCCGTAGCATCTGTAACATAATGCGGGCAGAGCGTGAAACAAGCCGTTTTGTCAAAATGTGGCCACCACGCAGTATGATCCTCATTGCCTATGTAGCTAGCTTGAAACAATTCGGCCAAACCGAAATCACTGCGACGCGTGCCGAATTCATCACATAGCGAACTTTCGTTCATTGCGACCAGCCCGCCACCGGCCGCAACAAAACGTTGGATGTTCATCAACTGTACGTCTGAGAGACATATCGTGTTCGGAAGAA
>DTUY01000166.1 GCA_012963885.1 Candidatus Poribacteria bacterium
GAAGCAGGTCGCGCCAAGGTGACCCAGTCCGTGCAATCCACAGCACAGCTTCAATCAACAATCGCTTGTCCCCGCCGGTCTTGCCAGAGTCACCCTCCTTGCCTGGCAGAAGATCCTTGATGCCTTCCCACTGGTCGTTTGGCAATAGTTTTCTGTTCATATGGTCTTTCCTCCAATGGCCATAGAAGACACTAACGATGAATGAATGTTAACAGACCCTAAGCACTATTATACTTCTCTATTGATTTAATTTATTTGCTCGTACTAATTTTTGTTTGTTTCCTGCCTGAAAAACAGCCGTTGCGTTGTTGACTTCTGCAAATAAGTTGGATATATTGACCGTAGTCAAAACCTAAGTTAGAGAAAAAGCGAACTTTTTCCAAATCTGTTTGTCTATAAAGTCAACGTGCAAACATACAATATTTTTTCCATTACCGCATTTATTTCTAAAAAGACCGCACCAATTATCGATCAACACGAAATCGATCTGATCAAGCGTTGTCAGAATAGGGATATGCAGGCAATGGAAGAAATTGTTAGGCAATACGAGAATCAGGTCTATAACATTGCTTATGGCATACTTGGTAGTTTTGACGATGCGCAAGATATCACGCAAGATGTCTTTGTATCTGTCTGGGAGAAAATTGGTCAATTCAAGTTTAGATCTAAGTTTTCGACCTGGCTATATCGAATAGCTAAAAATCTGTCACTTAATGAGAAGTCCCGCCGAATAAGGCAAAAAACGGATGCAGTGGAAATTGATGATTCCCAAAAATGGGTGTTGGTGGATCATCAAACTCCAGAGGATGTGATACTTGCATCTGAGCAACAACAGATTTTACATAAGGCACTTGAACAACTTAAAGAATCATATCGTACCATTTTGGTGCTTCGCGAAATGGAAGAGCTTTCCTATGAAGATCTCTCTAGGGTTTTGGGATGTTCTATCGGTCGTGTCAAATCTCGTCTATATGAGGCGAGAATGCAGTTGAGAAAAATTTTAAAGCGAGAAAACCAATGAACAGAAAAAAGATGCAACGACAACTTTCTGCATACTTGGATCACGAGTTAAATGAAGCGGAAAAACTAACTGTTGAAAGACACCTTAGTAAGTGTCAGGAATCAGCCGAAACTTTTGAGAATCTTCAGCAAAACAGCCAATTGATGTCTGGGCTCCGCCAACCAACACCACCTGGTGTTTGGGAAGGAGTTCAATCTCGTATCGAAGAGGAAAAGAAAGGAAGTCGGAAATCTCGTTTTACTGTACCTGTAAGAGGATGGTTTCTACATCCTATACCTGTTGTCTCTATTGTTGTCTTGATTGCTGTATTCGCCTTCTCTCTCTTTACTTTTGATGTTGATCAGAATTCGTTGGAAGATCCGCTTGATTTTTACCTAATTGCTCACAGCGAACAGACGACGGGTTTCTGGTTGATGGCGGATGATTTTTCCTCACAAGAATCATCGATTAGCACCGACTTTACCGTATCAGATGAATCTCAAGCCTATCTGGAGACATACTTTGGGTATTAAGGGGGAAACTGACGATTGGATCCATTCGAAGGATAAAAAGATGCCAAAAACCACTAAAAATTATAATTACCGCAAGATTTTAGAAGTTGCGCTTATATTATGTGTGTGCAATTTTGCCAATGCTGGCGACCAGAAGATGCTGAAGCAACTCCTAGACAATCATGCGAAGGCAAGTTATGTCGTTAGGCAAGTTTTGATTGGTTGGGATACTATCTTGGGGAATTCGTACCTCGTCCGTGAAGAGGTAATTGTTCAAAAACCACCATCCGAATCCCGAAGGCGACTTATTCTATATCCTCTTATGAGTAGAGGAGATCCCATTAACCGTTATGAACAAAGTTTAACCGCCGAACAGCAAACGTCAATTCGAAACAAAGTCATTGAAATGTTAGAATCCGGAGTATCAAGTTGGGAGATAGAAAGTTATGTCAATAGCTCGCTTGAGAAGTATGGCATTGACCGTTCCACGGAGCGGCGACGATTTGTACGAGATAATTTGCCACGACCAAAGCGGATTTCTAGATTACTGAAAGAAAACATAGATATCTTGGGTAGGAATTACGAGATTCAGAAAGGTGACAGTGCTGATAAAATCGCTGGATACGAAACCGTCCTCTTTTCGATTGAACCTAATTTTGAAGATCGGCCCACGTTACGGGTATGGCTAGAAAAGGAAAATGGGATACCACTTCGGTTCGAGCGCATTAATAAATATGGCCAGATGCAATACTTACTGGTTTCCACTCAAATCAGCTTTGATTTGAATGAGGTAGATCGAACCTTGGGAAAACTCGCCAAAGATGAGACGTCTAACGTTCTCAAAGGTAAGGCTAGACAGACTCTTTCACTTCCTGAGGCAGAAAAGGCCTTTGGTCAAAAACTAATCTTACCAAACTATCTTCCTGCAGGTTTTGAATTACACCAAATTGAACCTATTAAATTCCCTCAAACCACTACCACTACTTTGCACTTCCGCTATACTGATGGCTTTCTGACGTTTTCCCTTTTTGAGGCCACAGGTCAAAAATCCGGAATTTTTTCCCGATTCAGACCACGAAGGAGTAAGAGATCACGAAGAAATAATAATGGTAGAGGCAATGATCGTGGAAGTAATCGTAAAGAGGGAAAAATCGAGATTGGTGAAAAATCAATTCGTGTGATGAGACTTCGTCATGCGCAGGTTTATAGTTGGATTGAAAATGATGTGAATTTGAGGCTGATTGGAGATTTGAGCAGATCTGAAATGATCAGGATTATTGAATCCATCAGTAGTAATTAAGAATGCTTCGTATTAGCATAATCCCTTATCCTTTCCATTCCCAAGCAACAGGTTTTCAGATGTCGTTCGTTTAGGTTGCAGTCTGGTTGCTTTGCTGATAATCGATTGCCATTATTGTAATATTTTCCCCAAGTTTGTTTTGCAGCCCTAATGATTGTTCCTATTTTTGTTGTTCCTCTCTCAAGGATATCTCGCTATTTTAAGATAGGGTTTGATCGAGTACAGTTTTGTGATGGAGTCCCTTAGTTGGAGACAGCAATGTTAGAGCCTGTTTGAGTATTCAAAAGCCGGGTTCTACCCACCAGGTTTTCTAACTGGACTTCTCAGGTCTTGATAAAATTTGGATTAATTATACTCATATCCATTGATTTTACGGCACAAAAATGCTGGCCGATAATAAATTGAATTAATTTTCAACAGGCTCTGGTGTACAGAATCGCAGTTGGTAACTTGACCATCTTCAACTTTAAATTTATTAAACGTAATCTTGTAACTCAGCAATTTGTCATTACAGGGATAATGGTATTCAAGGGTGTTTCGGCGAAAAACGCTGTTGATATGGATTATGGAGGAATCTTTTCTTGTAACTTATTCAAGAATTCTGAACAGTAGATCAAATACGGGCCGCTCGTCGACGCGATGCCTGTGTTGTTGTCGGAAGGTAGTTAATGTGCCGGCTTTACTTTGCAGTTCCAACATAGTCTTAATTTCGGTACTCGGAATTAAGTCGTCTAAGGCGAAAACCTCATAAAAATCTTGGCGTTGCTCAGGTTCAAGTACTAAGGGAAGGTTGTGTCGAATTAGACTTAAGAAGATGTTGGCTTGTGGGGTATCGTAAAACTCAGCATCACGCCATTTTCGTCCAATTTTCACGCAAAAGTTGCATTCTGAAATGGAAACAGCGACTTGATCGCTGTCGTTGTAGACACGGAACGAAACAAGAAATAATAGAAACCCACCTCGAGTAATGAAGCAATTTGTTTCCTCTTCAAGGCGCTCAATTCGAATGTGAGATCGACTGCCGTGCCTTAGTTTAGACGCACTATTACCGGCAGAACCGAACCAGACATCATAGATCCACTTTGAGATCGAGAGGACTACAGCAATTATGCTGAAAATGAGAGCGAGTGTTGCACGATCCAAGATAAGAACAAGATTCTTTAGAGGTACAGTTCGAGGAGAGCATGACTTTTTGGGTCAAGCTCGTTGTAGTTAACAATCTCGTAGCGATTTCCATCAACGTCTTTGATCAACACCCGACCTCCATCCATTGGAGCCACGTCCATGCGAGACCCTAAATTAATCTGATTAGGACCAAAATTGGTATCAACCTGCCATTGTGTTACGCCAAATCTCCCATCGATAGAATTGATTCGCACAATCCTCGGCATATAATACGCTTTTTCAAGTTGATCAACGACAATTTTACGACCTGACTTCTTGAGGTCTTTTATGTTTTCTATAACACCAATCTCATTCTCTTCTTTATCAATCAGACAAATGAATTGGTTGGGATCAGACAGGGGAAAAGATCTGATAATTTTAATTTGCTGGTGGACTGAGCCATCGGGTAATGTGACCTGGGGATCACCATATTGGTCTATGCATAACTCAAGATTTTTAGCGTCAAGGAACTCGATTTCATCTTCAATCCTAATAGATTCTAACAAAATTTTACTCCATATACTTTCGTCTAGTCAGTTAATTTAATCAACGGATTTACTATACATCTGATCTGTTTTATGATTTTTCTTGGGAATAACAGGACGTAGGAGAAACAATAACATTTTTTTCTCTTTTTCCCAGAAAAAGCGGAACTTTCCCAAAATGGTTCCATAAGTAAGGAGGAGGATCTGATAAATTAGGAAAAAAAACAATATGTTTATAAAAACTGGCAAGTCTTCTGGTAAAAAAATCATTTTTTTTCTTACCAAAACACTTGATGTTCCTGCTAACGAAAATGCCGCCATTATAGCCAAGAATCCCCAAATCCCAACTCCCCATTTCTGCTTCAGTTTTTCTATAATTTTCATTCTTTAGCCAACTTAAATTAATTTCGGTTTCGAGCCGCTACTTTCCATGTATCAATCAGGTGGCCATCGGCGTCGATGACATAATAAAATTCGTGTAAAGCGACTGTTGGACATACATGCGTCGGCATGACAAAAATTTCCTCTCCAATATCAATGTTATTATTTTTGTCATCAATTTTTATTGTCCAATGTTCCTCGTTGTGGATGCTAACTTCTACCCGTTCAACATCCATTATTTTTCCACGGTCATCTTTTGGATCTGCCGCGATTGCTTTATGTCCCAAATCTAATGTGAATGTCCCTGACGTGGGTATGCTAATCACACGACTCAGCAGAAGCGCCGCTGGAATGAAACCGAGATCGGGATATTTTTGCGAGTAGCCATAGTCGTTAAAGATAAATGTTCCGGGGGACGTTTCGACATCTGGGATCTTTGCATATATAGGAAATGTTGGTGTGCCGCCAAGCACGACTATTGGTACATCAAGACCTCTCTCAGCGAGCATCTCTTTAAAATCGGAGACTAGACCTAACGTCACTTGGCACGATTTCTCCCGATCCATGGGGTTTGAGTCATGGATGTGTCCATCGTAGACATGAAGTCCCCAAGCGTGAAGGCCTTTGGACTGATCGATTTTCGCATAAAGTTCAACAGCCGCATTGCCAACTTCTATACCTGTCCGATGCATGCCAACATTGAGATCAATCATGACCTTTAGTTGTAGGGAATTTTGATCTATTGCCGATGATAGTTGATCAACAACTGTGGGATGGTCAACTATCACTTTAAAGTTAGCCTCAGGAAAATTCTGCATGAGTTTTACTAGGCGTTCTATATTGGGTTCTATGATCTGATAGGCTATAACGATGTCGGATACCCCTACTTCAGCTAACATCCTTGCTTCACGAAGAGTGGCGCACTTGTGTTTGGCGATGCCTGCGTCAAGTTGCAATTGTATAATTTCGGCTGTTTTATGCGTTTTTGTATGGGGGCGCAACTTTGAGACATCTCCGCTAACTATTTCGATCGCACGATCTATGTTCTTTTTAACTAAGTCTAAGAAGACAACCAAAGATGGACTGGGGATTTCATCTTTGTCTCGAATAAAATATGTCTGATCCAAGTGTCTCTCCAATTCCCGAACTGTGAGACTAATTCTAACACGACCGCCGTGTTTCGGCAAGACCAACTATTTCGGTTGCCTTTGGATAATAGCTGGGGTAAAATTTGATTGTAGGCTGTCTTAACCATGAATTTATGTGGATGTGCTTTTGCGGATTTAACGGTCTCGCCTTTAGTGTTCAAGATATGTTATATCGCCAACGTCTCCAGACCTCACTTATCATTTCGGCGATTTGCCACCTTGTTTTGGGATTGATCGTTGTCAAATTTCAGGTTACTCAACCTATAGAATTGTTTGCAAACCGGATCAACGTTGATATATTTCACTTCCAGCCTAAAAGGAGCGAACCGCCCAAAACAGTTAGATCTCTTCCATTACCACTTGTTCCTCAAGCCAAACGGGCCGAAAAGAAACCTGAAGTTTCCAATCCTCCAATCTCGCCCAGCTTAGATTGGACAAAGGTAAATCAGATTGAGGAAAGTCAGCGGCTCACTGCTTATGTGGCGCAAAATGAAAGCCGATCTTCTGCTATCAATAAACGGATATTGCACGGTGGGATGTCTCATGTTGATCTAGTCAAATCTTCTCATAAAGAGGCGCCTAAATTGCGCACTGGTGTTCGTTTGACCAAGATCTCTTCAAATAATAAAAATACAGCACTCAGGACTGTAACCCCTTCTCGAATCCCTTTAGAGACAGAAGGAAGACTTGCTGAGACTTCACCCAACTTAGAACCGGGGCGATTGCGAACAAATCGTCAGCGTGGTCAAGTTTTGCGCTTCGCGTCGATAGGTAACAATTCAGGTAATATACAGACAACGTCGCCTTCATCCAATTATCCCAAGATGATGTCGGATCTTGCTCGCCATCAATTACTAACTTTGTCAGGATCTAAAGTTGATATCGTCTTTGTAATTGACAAAACCGGTAGCATGGTAGATAACGTGCGCGGTGTACGGGCATACATCGATCACTTTTTCGATGTATACGACCGTGAGGGGCATGATATTGCTGTTGGCCTAGTCACGTTTGCTGATCTTGAGAATCACAAAATTAAATGGAGTGGTGTTACGAATGATCGTCGCAAGTTTAAAAAGTGGCTCCATAAGATCGATTTTGAAGGTGGGGGTGACTTGACAGAGTCTGGGCTGGATGCGCTGATGGAAGCAATTCATAAAATCAAATATCGGGAACTAACACAGCGGATATTTGTAATGGTTAGTGATGGCGTCTTCCATGATGCCGACTACGATGGCCGTTCTGATTACAGCCAAGATCAGGTGATTGAAACCCTGCAGAATTACGGTATTCGCGTTGATGTGATTGGTGTGGATTACTTACCTATCAAGCAGATCGCCAACGCGACTGGTGGTAGCTGGCAAATTATTCCTGGCAAAGGGTATTTGGAACGACAACTTCCATTTCTAACAGAGAAAATGCTATCTGAATTTGGAACTGTTATACCAAATGCCCAGTCCTATGGAGATGAGTTAATTGTTTGGATCAGCCGAACACCTCGCCCTAAATCGGTAAAGATCAGCTGGAAGGTGCTCAATCCGATCGGAGAAAGATGTCATGGTGTGTTCACCAAACAGGTGCCGATACCTGATGATAGTTCAGAGTTCATCAAGTTTGCACCACGTATTGATCCGCAGAGCTTTAAGACGGAGTCTGGGATCTATACCGTAATTTATCGTCTCGAGAACGATTTGGGACACCGCAGTATTTTGCGGCGAAACATCGAGTTGTAGGCTTAAGTATAGAAAAATCTAATGATTAAAAAACTTCTGATTTGTGCCACAATATTTGCGTTCGCCCTGACGGCGTTGCGTTCACAGACCCCGCTTCAAGAAGACTACGGTGCTATTCAAACGGCACACGATTTTTACTACGACAAGAAATATGCAAAAGCCTTATCTGCCTATACAGACTTACTAGAAAGTCCACTTCAGACTAATACCAAAGATTTGATCCGGCTAAATATTGGTCGTTGTTATAGCGAATTGGGAGATGATGTAAGCGCTATCCAATCCTTTAGAGCATTAATCGACGAGAAGCCTGACGATTCTTACTCTACACAAGCGGTTTATCAGATTGCTAATCTTTACGCGAATCGTTACCAGTATGGAGAAGCAACACAAGCTTGCAGAAAACTTGCCGAGAAATATCCCGATACTAAAACGGCGTCAATAGCCGGTTACTTGACAGCACAATATCTCTACTACGATCAGAGATATGATGAGGCGATAAAGTGCTATCATGATTATTTAAACAATTATTCATCCTCGCCTTATCGAGTCAGTGTAATCCAAACATTAATCCGTATTTACAGATCACGCCAAGAATACAAAGAAGCGGAGAAGTTGATTCGAGATCAACTTGCCATTAATCCAAGCGATACGAATCTCTTCGAACAACTTGCGGATCTTTATAAATCTCAAGGTAGGCGAAAGGAAGCTCTTAGTCTCTACCAAAGTGTCCTTGAAAAAAATCCAGGTGACACGGACTTACTGAAAAAACTGGGGGAGCTATACGCAGAATCTGGACAGAAGGATTTAGCCATTGAACAGTGGTCAAAAATTACCAGCAGCGGCTCCAACCAGTACTATCGTTACCAGAAGCTTGGCCAAGTATATTTATCCAATCAGATGTATGATAAAGCTGTTGATGCTTACGAAACGGCGCTTGAAATCAACCCCAAAAATTCGTATCTATACACTCAATTGGCAAATGTATACAAAATTCAAGGGAAAATTGAAAAAGTAGTTGATACTCACCTACAGGCGCTTAGTATTATTGACATTGGTTATGCTGGACGCGGTGAGATTATTCCAGAACTGGCTGAAATTTACGAAGGAAATCAACGTCGTCAATTACTCAACAACATAATTCATCGAATTGAAGTAATGCTTCAGCAGAATCCTCAAAATGCAAAAATGGTGCTGGCACTGGCAGAAATTCATTTTCATCAAGCTGATTACGAAGCATCACTCAGAAACTTCAGACGGCTAAGCAACCTGTATTCTGCTGATCAGGGGCGGCAACTCGAAAAACACGCACAAATTCTTGAACGGGAGGGAATTTTCTCCGCAACCCAATTTTACCAAGCAATTGCTGAGTTCTATCCAAGCAGTCATTTGAAGCGAAGTGCCCAAGTAAAACTCGCACAACTTTACAAAAAAGCCAAAAGATGGAAAGAGGCAATTGCGGTGTTGCGACAAATATCACCATCGGATTCATCAACTCAGGTGTTGCTTGGTAAAATTTATCTGGATGGATTACATAACCTTGACATCGCAGAAGGAATATTTCAGCAACTCTCCAGTCAACAGTTGTTTCCTAATCTGCGACAGCAGGTGAATTTATTAATCGCCGAATGCTATATTTTGCGCGGCAGATCAACTGCAGCACAAAGTATTCTTGGTCCACTAGTCAAAAAACCCGGCGATTTTCAACTACCCGCTCAAAAATTGATAGGAGATTCCTATTTTTTCAAAGCGGAATTCGATAAAGCGGTTAGTCACTACAAAAAAGTACTCGAAATCTCGGTGTCTGATCCCTCGAGTAATGATGCATTAGACTTGATTGCTCTTATTCAATCCAACGGAGATTTTAACAAATTACCACTTAAGAGTTATGTTGGAGCTGTGGCGGCAAATCGGCGGGGCGAAATAGGGGCTGCAATCCAGATTTGCCAGGGTGTAATTCAGGAGTTCTCAAATTCATTTATCGTTGATGATGCTTGGTGGTTAATTGCTCAGATCCAGGAACGCCAAAAGGCTTATACTAAAGCAATTGAAACTCTACAAAATATCATAGAAGTTTCCCAATCTTTAATCGTACCAGAAGCACAGGCCAAAATTGCTGATCTGTATCTACTGAAAAACGAACCCGAACTTGCTATTCAGAATTATACGTCACTGGTTGCAGATTACCCTGATAGTGTCATGGCAAATTACGCTCGGCAACAGATTGATCTGCTTGGTAAAAATCAACCTGTGGTTGAATAAAAATGTTGTAAGACTAGGTCTTAACTTTTGCTTGAATTTGGCTATTGTCTATGCTAGAATGCCGGAATCTGTCTTGCAGTTAAGGATAAAGGAGATCTAACTAAATTTATGAAGGAATACCAAACAAAAAATATCCGAAACATCGGTTTAGTTTCACATTCTAACGCTGGCAAAACCACGCTTATAGAGGCAATCCTTTTTAACAGCGGCACCATTGACAAGATGGGAAGTGTTGATCAAGGAACTTCAGCCAGCGATCATGCGGATGATGAAATTGAACGAAAAATAACCATCAACTGTTCGATCTGTGTTGCAGAATGGGAAGATCATAAACTAAATTTGATTGATAGTCCTGGAGCAGATGATTTTTATGGGGATCTTGAAAGCGTCCTTCGGGTTGTAGATGGTGTGATTGTTATTGTTGATGCTACAATGGGAATTGAAAGTGGTACTGAAAAAGTGTGGGAAATTATAGAAAAATATAATCTCCCAGCTACTATTTTTATCAATAAAATGGACAAGGAAAATGCGAATTTCGCAGAAACTATCGATAACATAAAGAACATTCTTGAGGTATCAACAGCAACGACTCAATTACCGATAGGCCAAGATTCTGATTTCTCAGGCATAGTAGACCTCATCCAAATGAAATCATCTTTAAAACCGAATGGTAGAGATGCCCATCCCGAATCCGATATTCCCACCGACATGGCGGATGCTGTCGAAGAAACCCGAGAGGAATTGATCGAAGTCGCAGCTGAAAGCGATGATGGATTAATCGAGAAGTACTTTGAAGAAGGAGAACTTTCGTCGGAAGAGATTCAGCTTGGCATCCAAAACGCTTTTCGTAGCAAGGCTAGAATTGTCCCTATACTTTGTGGTTCAGCACTTGAAAACATTGGTGTTCAAAATTTGATGGATTTTGTCGTTGAATGTTTTCCCTCTCCGGAAGATGCCGGTATAATTGAGAGCGAAGACGGTGGAATGACTCGTGATGCGGGCATATCGTCTCCGATGTCCGCATTAGTTTTCAAAACTTTGGCAGATCCTTTTGCTGGGCGATTAACGCTGTTCCGAGTTTATTCAGGTGTTTTGATCGGTGATTCTCAGATCTTCAATTCAGCCAAAGGCCAAAATGAAAAGATTGGGAAAGTCTCATTCATGAATGGCAAGCATCTTATCGATACTCCTCAAATCGTCGCGGGGGATTTCGGTGTTGCTATCAAACTTATCAACGCTCAGACAGGGGATACTTTTTGCGATGCGGATAATGTTATTCAACTTCCCTCAATTAATTTTCCAAATCCGGTCATTTCTTTTGCAATTCTACCAGCACGTGAAGGTGACGATGAAAAGCTGTCAACCATTCTACAACGTATGTCTGAAGAGGATCCAACCTTTCGGATAGAACGTAACGATACAACTCGACAGTTGCTGGTATCTGGATTAGGTGAAGTCCATCTCAATGTTATACGTGGACGTATGAAAGATAAGTTCGGTGTTGAAACAGCAATAGAAGATCCGAAAGTAGCATACAGGGAAACCATTCGTGGTCGTGCTAATGGAATAAGGGGAAGACTGAAGAAACAAAGTGGTGGTCGTGGACAGTTTGGAGAGGTTTGGATTAACTTGGAGCCAACACAACTTGGGGAAAGCGGGGATGATGAATTTGAATTTGTGAATAAGGTTGTTGGTGGTTCTATCCCAACCAATTACATTCCTGCGGTTGAAAAAGGAATACGTCAGACTAGAACAAGTGGAGTTCTGGCAGGTTATCCGTTTGTCGATTTTCGGGTTACGTTGTACGATGGTAAACATCATCCAGTTGATTCGTCTGACCTCGCCTTCCAAATTGCTGGATCTCAAGCTCTGCGGGATGCTACTCTTGATGCTAAACCGGTAATGCTCGAACCAATCATGGATGTCGAGATTTCCGTGCCGGACCAGTTCATGGGTGATGTCATTGGCGATCTAAATAGTAAGCGTGGTCGCGTAATGGGTGTTGAACAAGTAGGAAAACGTCAGGTCATTGGCGCCACTGTCCCATTATCAGAAATGTTTCGTTATTCGATTGATCTCAAATCGATTACTAGTGCTCGTGGTAGTTTTACCATGGACTTTTCCCGTTATGAACAGTTGCCGGATGAACTGGCTCAGAAAGTTATTGCCGATTCCAAGACGGATGACACTGAGTGATTTGAGATACCTTAGCGTAAATATCTGGCCATTGTTCCCTTCTCTACTTCAATTTCTGTGATTCATCAATGGTTTTGCGTCTCGGGCTTGATCGTTCCTACCAGTGGGTTCAATGACTTCAGCATATCTAAGGCCCTTTTGGTCTTTTGTTTTTCCTTGAGTTGATTCCCATAAGGTCATACCTTAATTAGATTGTCCCGAGATGTAATTATCATAGCTAGAAATTAACCGGCTTCCAATGTTCAAATGCATAGTTTGCAATTGGAGTTAGATGATACTGTGGCTTGATATTTCGGTATCCATCTGTTATACTCCCTCTGAATCAGAACGCTGGTATAATTGATTCCTAGCCGTTTTCTGAGCTTGGTTTTCATTCGATTCTTATTGAATCTACTTTAATTTTTACTCCAAATATCTGTGGGAAGGTCGACGTTTCGTGGGCAAGAATGCTAAAAGTGGGTTAGTTTGGTTGATTATCATTGCGATCATCGCTTTTGCGACGTGGAATATGATAGGATCCAAAGAAACTGTCTACCGGCTCGCTGCTTCTGATTTTTATAGTCTCATCCAGCAAAAAGACAGTAGAAATTTTTTCGACGTAACGCAAAAGATTAAGATTGGTAAAGAATTAATTGAAGGTAAGTTTAGGGATAATGCAGTTAAAGAAATTGAACAAATTATCGGTCGCCAATCTCCAACAACAGAATTCCCTAGTGATTGGAAGGGGGATTTTAAGACGTCCCGTGACCTATTTTCCAATTACCCACTTCAAGAAAAGTTGATTGAATATGGTATTCCATTTGACAATAAGCCAAGTTCAAATTTTCCACAATGGCTTGTTATATTTGGAACAACAATCCTGCCGATTGTACTTTTTATTGGCATAATGGTTTTCATCTCAAGACAGATGCAGGGAGTAGGCAATCGGGCGATGTCGTTTGGCAAAAGCCGCGCGCGCTTGCACTCAGAAGGTCAATCTAAGAAGAGCTTTGAGGATGTCGCTGGTTGTGATGAAGCAAAAGAGGGATTAGAAGAAGTCATTCTTTTTTTACAGGACCCCAAACGCTTTCAAAAACTCGGCGGGCGTATTCCCAAAGGTGTTTTGTTGATGGGACCTCCTGGTACAGGAAAAACTCTACTTGCTCGTGCCGTTGCCGGTGAAGCAGATGTTCCATTCTATTCGATCAGTGGATCTGATTTTGTCGAAATGTTTGTTGGTGTTGGTGCTTCACGTGTACGGGATCTTTTTGATACTGGGAAGAAGAATGCCCCCTGTATTATTTTCATTGATGAACTTGATGCTGTTGGCCGACATCGTGGTGCTGGTATCGGCGGAGGGCATGATGAACGAGAACAAACGTTGAATCAGCTTCTTGTTGAGATGGATGGCTTTGACACAACTGAAGGCGTTATTCTTATCTCGGCAACAAATCGACCCGATGTCCTTGATCCTGCCCTACTACGTCCAGGACGATTTGACCGGCAGATTGTAGTAGATCTGCCAACGGTGAAAGGTCGCGAGGAAATTTTTAAAGTTCACTCGTCTCCACCAATAAAACTTGCAGATGATGTTGACATGTCAGTCTTAGCCAGGTCGACACCATATTTTTCTGGTGCGGACATCGCGAATATGGTAAATGAAGCTGCACTACTTGCGGCGAAAGAGGATAAAGAAGCTATCAATCAAGCGTGCCTGGATGAAGCGAAGGATCGCGTAATGATGGGGCCAGAACGACGGAGTATGGCACTCAGTGACGAGGAGAGAAAAATCACGGCCCACCACGAAGCTGGTCATGCAATACTCAACCACTTCTTGCCTGAAAGCGATCCAAACTATAAATGTACCATTATCCCGCGTGGGCGGGCGTTGGGAGTAACGGTAAAACTCCCGGAAGTAGAGCGTTACAACTACGGCAAAAAATATTTGTTGAGTGAGATTGTTGTCCTGCTTGGAGGTCGTGTTGCTGAAGAGATTATGTTTGGTGAGCAGACAACTGGTGCCCAAAATGATTTCGAAAGATCCACTAGCATGGCACGGAAAATGGTGACGCAGTGGGGGATGAGTGAGCTAGGACCATTGTCATTTGGCAATGGCAAACGTGATGAACAAGTTTTTCTTGGCAAGGAACTAGCACACCAACAAGACTATAGTGAGGACACTGCTATTGAAATTGATCGTGCTGTCAGGCAGATTATTAACGAATGTTATGATCAGGCACGAACGGTTATTGAAACCAACCTTGATGGATTGAAGAAACTTGCCGAAAATCTGCTTGAACATGAAACGCTGGTTCTGTCTCAGATCGTAGAGATTCTTGGTCCACGTCCTTCACTATCGTCATAATTGAAAAGTCTGTAAAGACTAATTTAAGCTATTATTAGTCATCATTTTTCGTCGGAAGATTGGTCAACACATAAAGTCCTCATGAAGAAAACATTTCGTCAAGAAGTCGATAAGTGCAGCCTGGCATTATAAATATTCAAATGAGCTTTGCAGGGTTATGGTTTGCTGAAGTCACATTGCCTGTAGGCTCATTTACTTTCCAAAATCCTTCCCAAACAGGTGTTTTTCCAATCTCGTAAATCATGACCCCGAAACAGGTGGTACTTGGCAAGCGAACGCTCATCATGGGTATTTTGAATGTAACGCCAGACTCTTTTTCGGATGGTGGTCGGTTTGCCTCTACGCAGCACGCAGTTAAAAATGCCAAAAAGATGGTTGACGATGGTGCAGATATTATCGACATTGGTGGCGAATCCTCTAGACCTGGTGCAGATCCAGTTTCGGTCGATGAGGAGTTGGAACGGGTAATTCCCGTTGTTCGAGGCGTGACAGATGAAACTGAGGCCATTATTTCCGTTGATACATGTAAAGCTGCTGTCGCAGATCAAGCACTTCAAGCAGGAGCAGACATGATTAACGACATCACCGCACTTCGGTTTGATCCGGATATTGTACATGTGGTTGCTGAAGCCAATGCTAGCATAATACTAATGCATATGCAAGGTAATCCACGTACGATGCAGCAGACTCCAGCTTATACTAATCTTATTGATGAGGTTAGCCTGTTTTTGCAGGAAAGTATTGAATTCGCTGAATCCAACGGAGTAGCGCCGGGGCGGATTTTTATTGATCCCGGCATCGGTTTCGGTAAGACCGTCCAACATAATTTGGAAATTTTGCGGCAACTTGATCAGTTCAAAAGATTAGGTAAACCGATGTTAATCGGAACCTCTCGAAAATCCTTCATTGGTAAGATTCTAGATCTGCCAGTTGAATGTCGACTTGAAGGAACTGCGGCCACAGTAGCTTGGTCAATTGCGGGTGGAGTTGATATTGTGCGTGTTCACGATGTTAAGCCAATGAAGCGTGTTGCAAAAATGACGGATGCCATCTATCGATATTAATTTCTTCCGAAACAGACAAAATCTGATGCAATCCCAGTCCCCAATTCGTCATCAAGTTGTTATCGGAGTTGGTATTGATCTAGTCGAAATTAAGCGCATCAAAAAAGCAATCAGGAGATGGGGAGAGAGATTTGAGAAGCGTGTTTTTACCGTGCAGGAAATTGATTACTGTGGCAAGGAAGAAGTAGGCTTTCAGCGATTTGCCGCCCGATTTGCGGCAAAGGAAGCAACATTGAAGGCACTAGGTACAGGTCTGGTTGGTGATATGAGATGGCATGATGTGGAAGTTATTTCTAACCCATCGGGCCAACCTCATCTTCAGCTTAGTGGGAGTGTTGCTAACTGTGCAAACCAAATGGGTGCATCACAGATGCTTCTTTCGCTTTCTCACACGGAGAACTATGCGATTGCAAACGTTATACTCCTTGGAACAACAAATTGAAAATTCAGTTTATCCGCTTATTCTTTTTTTCTAAACTTATTCTTCTCCTATTGATCATTGTTGATGCTGTATTCTCACAGCAAACTCAGGTTAACAATATCCCGCAATCAAACGCCAATCTTTTTCTACGAAAGCTTACCTTAATTGAAACCTATAATTATTCAGTGCTAACCAGCTTAAACCATAAACCACATCTAGTCTATTATAGTGTACGAAATCCTCGGTTAATAGCAACAATCTTAACCAGGAAAAATAAAACGGATTATTTCTCTGATGATAAGATTTATCATTTACCTGCGGAAAGATTAGAGTTTGTTCGCTTGGTTTCATTAATTAAAAGAAATCGGCTGAGTCTTGATTTTGGATTTGACCATGCGGGTTATTTTAGTCGCGTGAATGTCGAAGGGAAATCAGTCAACGCCTTTCCAAAAACAGATATGGCGCTTGGATTGCATTACAGTACACAACTTAGCCGAGTATTGATAGGGTTTGACGCTAGGTGGATACGCTCAAAATTGTTGTTAGACCAAAAAGGTCAGATTGGACACGGCTATACATATAATTTGGGGGCAATTTATCATTTCCAGCGGAACTTTCGGATGGGTGCGGTGTTGAGAAATATGAGTAATGGTCTATCGTTTGCAGATAACGCTGTTCCTGACTGGATTGAGCGGGATATTCTGATTTTCGGTCTGTATAATTTTCAGTTCCAAGGCTTTGCTTGTTCGCTTGCGGTTGATGTTAATCCGCCTTTTAAGAATGGGATCCGTGCCAAGGTCCGTAGTGACATCAATTATAAAACCGTCACTTGGCAAGTCGGATACCGACAACATGTCGATAGACGCACTTATCCATTTGAAATTGTTGAAGCCAACGAATCGCAAGTTAGTGACAGAATCTGGACAATTGAAGGGATAACTCTGGGTGTTAATGTCAGATTAGGATCTACCGTAATAAATATTGGTTTTGAACCTCAAGTGCGTCCAGTAGCACAATCTGGTGAGAGGATCCGAATTGATCGGGGTAGAGCCGTTTACATATTTTCCATTCGTCAAAGCCTTTAAAAATGTCTAATCAATACGAGACGATTGATGGAGTTACTGAATCGAAATTAGTTATTAAAAAGTCCCGATTTATTGGACTCGCGACTTCAACGGGAAATCTTGAATCGATTGAGAAATTTCTGAGTTTTGTGCAGTCACAATTCCCTGGTGCAACTCATTATTGCTACGCCTACAAAATTAAACTTGTAAACCAATTATGTGAGTATGCGAATGATGCTGGCGAACCGAGGAATAGTGCTGGACAACCCATCCTTTCTGTGTTGAAAAATTCAGGTTTGTCGAACATCACTTGTATCGTAGTTCGTTACTACGGTGGAACTAAGCTTGGTGTTGGAGGATTAATTAGAGCATACAGCGAATGTACGCGGAATTGTCTAGGTGTTGCTAAGAGAAAAACCGAAATTTTATACAGCGAATTGCAAATCCAGATAGGATATAGTCAAGTCGGCACGCTATTTAAGCTTTTGGATCGATTCAAGGGGGAGTTAATAAACATACATTACAATGAGGTCGTCAATCTTAAATTTAAAATGCGACAGCAGAAAGTCCAACATTTTCAAAGACAATTAGATGCCATTAACTTGGTGGCAAAGGACATCTAGAACAGGTCAAATATGATTAAACAAACAGCTACAGGATGGAGTTTTGTGAGAGGTGATTTTACCACCGAAAAATTTCTTAATACGATTGCCAACATTGGTTATGCGGGTGTTGAAATGATTGATACTGATTATTGGAGTCTGGCCTTTGATCTTGGATTGGTCCTTGCGACGATTGGCGGTCATAATTCATTGATCGATGGTCTAAACAAACGGGAGAACCATGATTGGATAGAGGATGAGATCTTTGCTAATATCGAAGTGGCAGTTACAAACAAAATCCCGAATCTTATTTGTTTCTCAGGAAATCGTTACGATGGGTTAACGGATGAGGCAGGGATTGAGATTACCGCAGAGGGACTTAGTCGGGTTGCCAAAGCGGCTGAAGAGAATAATGTTACGCTTGTTCTTGAACTACTTAATAGCAAGGTAGATCATCCTCAATATCAGTGTGATCGAACGGCTTGGGGCGTTGCTGTCTGCCAGAAAGTTAATTCATCACACGTCAAGTTGCTCTATGATATCTACCATATGCAGATTATGGAAGGTGATTTGATTCGCACGATTAGTCAAAATATCAATTTTATTGGTCACTTTCATACGGCAGGGAATCCAGGTCGTAACAATCTTGATGATAATCAGGAGATATACTATCCTCCTGTCATAAAGGCGATTGTTGAAAACGGGTATAACGGTTATACCGGCCATGAATTTATTGCTCAAGGTGACCCGGTTGAGGCCTTACAGCAGGCGTACAATCTCTGCCAAATGAGTTGCTAGATGTTTAAAAGCATTTAGAGGTGATCCTATTGGGCGGAATTAAATACACGAAGACACACGAATGGATTATGATAACTGATGAAAGCAGTTGGATTGCCACGATGGGTATTGCTGAACATGCCCAGTTAATTCATGGCAACATTGTATTTATTGAAATGGCCGAAATTGGCGATGAATTTGAAGCTGAGGAAATAATTGGTCAGATTAACGCGGTGAGCGGAGAAACAATTCCCATTCATATACCTGTCACCGGTGAAGTTATTGAGATCAATGAGTTAATTGAAGAAAACATTGATCTCATCAATCAATCCCCAGAGGGTGATGGTTGGATTCTTAAAATTGCTTTTGAAAGTAGTGTCGAATTTGAATCTTTGATGGATCAGGATGATTACAATATGTATCGGGATGATCACGATATGTATAAGGAAGATGACGACTTAGATCCTGATTACTTTTATGATGATGCGTAACGAGTATAAAAGTGATTATTAATCTGTTTCCGTCACAAATATTTGTCGTGTAATCGTATGTTTTTTGGCATTGATACGTTGTCGAATGCGATAACCAAGATCAAGAAGATCAGCGGTTAGATCTCTGATTGCTACGAATGTCGTTTTAGGGGCCAGATGGCGTGTATTCTGCATAATCTCCCTTTCCTGAGCTCTGCTAGCAATCAGCGTAATGCCGTAAGGTAGGTTAGTGATAACTGCGTCAAATTGTCCGCTAACCTTTGTTGCATCAGCTAAGTTAATCTCGCCCTGTAAGTTGTAATGTGCTAAATTTCGCCGTGCTGCTTCAACCATCTTGTAATTGTTGTCGCAGCCAAACACTTTAATATCCATCAATGCGGCTTCAATCAGAATCGTTCCTGTTCCACAACATGGGTCCAAGATGCAATCGCCTGGGGCTGCAGTTAGATTAACGACTGTGCGTGCCAAACGCGTTGGAAGGGAACTTGATGTACTGTGTGGTCGTTTCGTATGCTGATACCACTTGCCATCTGATTCAGACGAAACTTTGCCGAAATAAATTTTTGTTTTTGTTACTAATACTAAGAAAACAACACTTGGTTGATCAAGATTCGGGTTGCCACCGATGACAGCTCCCACTTGATGTGCAATGGATTTGGTATCGGCTTTGAGTTTGCGTGGACGTTTTGCAACGGAAACACGAAAGCCATCCATGTGCAGTTGCATGTTTTTAATCTGGCTGACGATTTCGGAAATGTGCTCTGCTTCAAAAATAATATCAATACACATTTTGACGTAGGCTCCTCGGCTTACGTCAACACATTTCTCCGAGATGGCGATGCCAAGTGAGTTTGGTATCGCTCCGACCAAAGCTGCAGTTTCTAACCTGATGAGATCGCCGTTTTGGTCTGGGACAGCAGTTAGGTAAAGGTATCTGGCGGGACACATCTGTGGGATGTTATCATAATCTTGTATTACTAGTCAAAGGAGATTAAAGTTATGCTGATAAGTTTTTCACTAATCCTCTTTAATCAGTTATCGAAAGCGGAAGAACTTTTCCAAGAAGGGAATTCTTTACTGGAAGAAGGCCATATGCTAGAAGCGATTGATAAATACATTGAAGTTACCAATGCTGATTCAGGACATATGAATGCTTACGCCAACCGTGGGCTTGCTTATTCCTATATGGAGGATTACGAGCAGGCAATTAAGGATTTTACAAAAGCAATGGAGCTTGATCCAGAACAGGAAAATCCGGAATTGCCAACGCTTTTCCTCAACCGAGGATTCGCGTATTCAAACACAGACGAAGTCGAAAAAGCATTTGAGGACTACGGTCGAGCACTACAAATGAACCCCGCGTTCGCGGAAATATTTTGTAACCGAGGCATGCTCAACCAGAAACAGCAGCTCATAGAAAGAGCAATATCCGATTATCGAATGGCAGCAGACTGTGCCCCAGAATCTGAAGCTGGTTTACTGGCATTTCGGTTGCTAGGCGCGCTTGAAGAAGGACAAGAAAACTAGAATTCAGACACGGATGATGGAGTTTTTTAAATCAATGTCACTGATTCAATTGGAAAACATCACCAAATCATATGGGAAGCAACAGGTTCTAACTGATATTTCCCTGAAAATTAACGATGGTGACCGTTTAGGACTTGTTGGTCGAAACGGTTCAGGTAAAACTACACTCACTAACATTATTGCTGGTCAAGTTTTTGACTTTGAAGGAAAGTTGAATAAAGCAGGGCATGCCAAAATTGGTTGCTTTCAGCAAGACGCACAATTAGATTCAGAGACAACATTGCGTCAGGAGATGCTAAAAGTATTCCATGACCTGCGTAATATCGAGGATGAAATCCTACTTACCTGTGAGAAACTAGATCATCAACCGGGTAACCAGGGTTTGATTGATAAACTATCATTACTACAGGTAGAACATGAACAGCTTGGTGGTTATGACTATGAATACCAGATTGAAAAAACCTTGTATGGATTAGGGTTTACTGAATTAGAATTTAATCTACAGGTAAGCTTGTTGAGTGGTGGACAGAAAAGCCGAGCTCTGCTCGGCAAGTTTCTACTGCAAAAACCGGATCTGCTTCTACTTGATGAACCGACTAACCATCTTGATATCAATGCAATTCAGTGGTTGGAAATTTTTATCAAAACTGAGTTTAAAGGTGCAGTTCTTACAATTTCTCACGATCGCTACTTTCTTAACCGAGTTTCAGATAAAATTGTTGAGCTTAATAACTACCGAATCAAAGAATATCGTGGAAACTACACGTTGTATTTGAAAACGAAGGAAATTGAAGATTTAACCCAAGAACGACTATACAACAAACAGCAACAGCGCATCGCACATGAAGAAGAATTCATCCAACGAAATATAGCAGGACAACGCTCGCGTGAAGCCAAAGGACGGCAAAAAAAACTGGACCGACTTAAACGTATCGAAAAACCGACGTCTCAACTGCCAGCAATGAAACTTAATTTTGTAACCGCTGTCCGAGGTGGAAATGACATTCTGAAATGTTGGGATCTGGGCATCAGTTTCGGTGGGAAAGCTATATTTGCGGGGATCAATGCCGAAGTTTTTCGGCAGGATGTTGTTGGTTTAATCGGTCCCAATGGTGTTGGGAAAACGACTTTTTTCCGTCTAATATTAGGTGAAATAGAACCAACCCTGGGAAAATTAAAACTCGGTCAAAACTTAAAAATTGGCTACTATGATCAGGAAATGAAAGGATTGAACCCATCAAACACCATTATTAATGAGATTAGCGAGCTCAAACCGGATTGGACACAGGAGGAACTCCGAAATTACTTGGCTCGTTTTCTCTTTTGGCACGATGATGTTTTCAAAGTAATCACCAACCTCAGCAATGGAGAACATGCACGCCTTATATTTTCCAAGCTTCTGTTGGATCAACCTAATCTTTTGCTTCTCGACGAACCAACTAATCACTTGGATATTCCATCAATCGAAGCGCTTGAGGTTGCACTAAACGATTACTCGGGAACGATACTGGTAATATCACATGATCGGCACTTCCTCAACAAGATTGCAAACAAATTTTTGGTTTTTGGAAACGGCAGAGCGGCACTGTTTCAGGGAATCTATACAGAGTATGAAGCGCACCCGCAGAATCACCAAAGATCTGAAACATCAACATCGGTCGGAGGGAAAAAAGAGAGAAGAAAAAAAGAAACCCTAAGCAAGAATGATAGCTCGAAAGAACGTGTCCTAATTGCTACAGAATCAAAAAAAACAAAACGAAAAAAACGAAAAGTTTCTCAGAATTTTCTTAGCCAGTAAGTTTCTCTTTAAGTTTCTGCTGGATTTCCTCCATCATGACCCCATCGCGTATTTTCTTGCCATTCTGATCTGAAACGTAGAATGAATCGATAGCCATCATTGCTTGTGTTGTCACCTTTGCCAGTGAAACATTCAAGCCGAGTTCATATAACACAGTTGAAATGGCATAAAGAAGTCCAAGCCTATCCTTGGCACGTATATCGATGATAGTTTCTTGATCAGATTCAATGTTGTCAAAACGGATCTCTGGATGTTCTGATGAAGGCTGTGCCCTCATTTGTGATTTAGGGGTATTAGGTTCCCCAACGATTTCTTCTATAAGTTTTTCGTTTTGCCATACTGCTGTCAACGTTTCTTCGATCTTTTCGCGTCGCTTAGGTGTCATGATCGGCGTTTCCGTATTTTGCCCTTGATTTAAATCAATTTCATTTATAGTAAACACATAGATAGCATATCCATCTTTTCTGGTGTTGACTGAAGCACTCATAGTATTGATATTTTCAGAGACTAAGACACCTGCAACCTTCCGAAAATCTCCACGCTCAATGTGGGCACAGATACCAAGTTGCGCGTAGTTATCTCCTTCCTCAAAACAGGTTAATACAAACGGATTATCTTCCAGCTTTTCTATCAGCCTAATTTGCTTGACGATAAATTCTGGTTTATAGAAGATAAGCTCATGCCTCGGCATTTGCATGAAATGCTGTTCGATACTTTCCATATTGATTTCTTGACCAATTAAGTCGATAACGTCTTTTTTTAGTTTGGTAATCCTGAACTCACCGGTTTCTCCTCTCAGGAATTCAAGTGTCCGTACATAGAGATCCTGAAGTAGAATGGCATTCCAACTGTTCCAGATTGATGGTGAAACGGCACGGATGTCAGCGAATGTCAAGAGATATAACATTTTAAGTTGGCTTTCATTACCAACCAAATCCGCAAAATTCTGAATGACCTTGATATCATCTAAATCGCGTTGTTGTGCAATATGACTCATATGCAGATGGTTTCCCACTAGAAAGAGAACTAAATCCTGATCTTCCTGCTCAAGGCCAAGCCGCTCAAGCACATCTACCGACATTTTCACGCTGTATGGATCATGATTGCCATAATTTTGTACCCCCTTACCAACGTCGTGTAATAGAATTGCCAGCCTGAGAATTTCCGGCTTTTCGATTTCCTGCATGATATCAATAAAAATTTGACCGTTCTCAATATCTTTGAGTGTTTCTTCTTCAAGATTTTCGATAGCGTAAAGTGTGTGTTCATCAACCGTATACTGATGAAAATAATCAAATTTTACTAAGGAGCGAATTGTCGCAAATTCAGGGATATAGTGATCAAGTACTTGCCAGCGGTGCATACGGCGCAAGGTCACAGCAACATTTTTTGGATAACGTAAAATTGACATGAACGATTCTGCAACTGTAGGAGAGTGTCGAAAGTCGTCATCGATCAAGTCGAGGCTTGTGGCTATAACATTTCGGACGTTAGCACTAATAGGGAATTGGTTCTTGATAGTTCCGTGGACTTGTTGACGATAAGCGAACAATTTCATCAACCGTGAAAGGTCGTGGCCTTTAAAGTCACTATATCCTTTTTGGAAAGCGATTTCACCATTTTTTATGACAAACCCATCACCTATTGACTTTTGCCATTGGTGAATTAACCAGTGCGTTAAACTGTAGGCTCGGTGGCGTGTTTGATCTATAATCAGCTTGGCAAATTCATAGATGTGTTCGGCATGGAGATAATAATCTCTCATCAGAAATTCTTCAGCGAGTGTGTATGCTTTGTCTTTGTAACCAAGGTTTTTGGAGGCTTTCTCCTGTAATTCAAAATTAAGTTTATCGTTTTTTCGACCGCTGATATAGTGCAGTTCGTTTCTCAAGTGTAAGAGGAAATCGATTGATTCAGTGCATCTGCGATAAAACGCTTCTGAAATAACGCCGTGTTTCCATAACTGGTCAATTTTGTTGATGCCATAACTAACCGAAGTCAGCCAGACTGCAGTGTGAAAATCACGTAATCCGCCGACACTTTCCTTTAAATTCGGTTCTTGTAAGTAAATTGTTGATCCATACGCCTGATGTCGATCTTCCCACTCTTCGATTTTCTTGTTTATGAATGTTTTGACTTGTTTTTTGAAGACATTCTTGGATATTTGTTTCTTAAATTTTTGGTATACGGTTCGTGCTCCAACAATGTAACGTGCCTCAATCATCGACGTTCTCGAGAAGATGTCTTCTGATGTCACTTGAACACAATCCTTAATTGAACGGCAACTATGTCCAACATCAAAACCGATATCCCAGAGCGCGGTGATTACCTTCGTTGCAAACAGTTCAATGTATTCGAGCTTTATTTTCTTGTCGTCGTAGACAATCATAATATCAATATCGGAGTATAAATTTAAGTCCTCACGACCGTATCCGCCTACTGCGAGAATAACGACTGGGGTTCTTGCCAAGAGGATGCCTTCTTCAAGCGTAGATCGGTAGATCCGTTTGACAACCGAATCGGCCAAACAGGTGTATTCCAGCACAATCTCCTGCCCACCAATTCCAAATTGATGACGATTACGGATTCGATCCCGCTCTTTAAGGCAAAAAGCCTTTAGTTCGGCGTTTAAACTTTGTTGTTCCATTTACGTTCTGAACTGTATTTATAATCCACCACGTGCTTCAACAAACGCCATCACCTCGTCATAAGTTGGCATAAAGTTAGCACATCCATGTTTGGTTACAACTATGGCTCCACAGGCATTACCGAGTCGGGCGGATTCGTACCATCCCCAACCGTTTATATACCCATAGATGAAACCTGATGCAAAAGCATCACCAGCTCCCAAGATATTGTAAATATCAACTGGAAAACCGAGCGCATCCATCTGTTCTAGCGATCCATCTTCCGACTTTAGATGTACGCGTACACCGTTAGATCCACGTTTTTGTAATACTGCTTTTGGACCAAGCGATAGTATGAACTTGATAGCAGCATCAACATCACCATGTACTTTTGTATCGGAAACCTGTGAATCTGTTAACTCCATCTGACTGGGATCCATCAGCATCACGGCGTTAATTTCATCGTCCGTACCAAGCACGATGTCAACATTTGACAATACGGAACGGATAACAACACCGAATGCTCGTGGATCATGCCACTGGTCTGGCCGGAAATCGATGTCAAGAATCACTTCTGTGTCAGATTGTTGAGCTAACTCAACTGCAAACAAGGTTGCACTGCGACAAGGATCCTGATACAGATTTGTTCCAGCAAATTGGAAAACACGACTCTCAGCAATAGGGGTTGCTAACACGTCATCGATCGTCAATTCGATATCAGCACAATTATCTCGGTAATAGACCAAAGGAAATTTGTTGGGAGGTTCAATACCAAGGGCTACCGCGCTGGTGCGATGCCCCGCCTTTCGCGGGCTGAATTGGGTCTCTACACCTTCCTTCCTGAGAAAATCTAGGATAAAATCACCGACTGGGTCGTTGCCAAAGCCGGTTAATATCGCTGTTTTTGAGCCTAATCGACGTAGGCCAACGCTGATGTTTGTGGGTGAACCTCCAACATAAGCAGCAAAACTTTTGATGCTGACAAAAGGCGAACCCACTTCGTTTGCGTATAGATCTATACTCGATCGTCCCATATGTATGGAATCATAGGTATATTCTACTAAAGCTTTTTGTTCCATCAATCTAACCTCAGTTTAGTATAGTGGCAATCGATCATCGACGTGTTGGTAGGAATCCTTGACCCAAGAAAAATTTGGATCATCCTGATTGGCTAAGCTCTGGGCACTCCCTGCTAGCACGTTCAAATAATAGGTCAGATAACCAGGAGCACTTACCACCGGGTGATACCCTTCGGGAACCAAAACAGCTGAGTTATCTGTTGCACGGATTAGGGCATCAATTGGGTATCCTGCTTGATGGATTGGTGAGTTTTCATCCGTGTAGATACGTTGATATGCGTATCCTTTGGGGTCGTTAATCTTGTAGAAATATATTTCCTCCAAGTCTGCCTCAATTAAAGTGCCGTCCTCATCCTCAATATGCACGTCGTGTTTGTGCGGTGGATAGCTGCTCCAATTCCCGCTTGGTGTATAGACTTCTACTAACACCAAACGGTGTACAGGTGAACCCGGAGGTAGTAGGTCATTGATTTGACGACTGACATTATCTCCGCCACGGATAGAGATCGGAACTTGATCAGAGGAAATCAGCCATGGGTCATTTTCCTCATCAGTTGGAACCCAAGCAATCGCGAATTCACCTGCGATTTCGGCATTAATCGTAAAGTTAGTGTGGCAAGGGAGGTAAAGTGCTGACCCCGCCCCCGTAAAAACATTTTCACGATCACCAAACCCCGTCCATTTCCCTAGGTTTGACAGCACCGAATACTGGCCGCTCAGATTGACAATGACGAGTTCATTATCAGCAGTTTTAAAGGACCAATTTTGATCTTTTTCCAATCGTCGAACTTCAAACGAAATTAATTCCCAGCCAGCCTTTTCTGGCGTAATAGAGAGGACTCGATCTGGCTCATCTCTATTGTTGTCTGGTAATACCAATAGATTTTCTGAGGTATATTGTAATTGTGCAGTCATCAAATTCTCCTAAGATTCCTACTCAGTAATATAGGCGAGGGTATCATGACATCCTAAGAAACGCAACCCAAATAAAACCAGAAACTGTTAAAAAATCAGTAAATTTATAGGCTCTATTTGCGTTAAATGTTGACAGACTTTCTTGGATCTGTCACACCATGTCCGGAACTGCTAAATCTTTGTAGGGAGCAGAGATGGACCATACTGAATTCAAACAATATCTTTTGCGTCTTGAGGGGTTGGGCCCGGCACAAAAAAGGAAGCTGTCCGATGCCTTGCGAGTCAAGGATGAAGGTGAGACCGTCGCAGAGGCCCTTGAGAAGCGCATCAGCGTGGGCGGACACTGCCCTCATTGCGATCATGATCAACTTCAAAGGTGGGGCACCGCACACGGGATGCAGCGCCACCGTTGCAAGAGCTGCCTGAAGACCTTCAACGCAGTCACCGGGACCCCCTTGGCGCGCCTGCGGAAAAAGGAGAAGTGGCTGGAGTATTCCAGGGCGATGATTGACGGCCTGAGTGTCCGCAAGGCGGCCAGGAAATGCGGGATCGACACAACCACCAGCTTCCGGTGGCGTCACCGTTTCCTGCATGGGTTGAGGGACAAGAAGGACCGCAGCCTCAAGGGGATAGTCGAGGCCGACGAGACCTTCTTCCTGGAGTCGTTCAAAGGTTCTCGGAATCTGGGGCGCACAGCCCGCAAAAGGGGTGGCAAGGCCGCGAAGCGGGGATTGTCGGCAGAGCAAGTTCCGGTTCTGATCGCGAGGGACCGTCACGGGGAGATGACGGACGAAGTGCTGAAAGACCTCAGCGAAGCCTCGATCACCAAAGTGCTCAAGCCTGTCGTGGCGCAGGACGCGATCCTTTGCACGGACGGGAACAAATCCTATCGGGCATTTGCGAACGCCGAGAACGTCACTCATGTCCGGCTGATCGCTTCCAAGAAGAGCAGGGTCATTGACAAGGTCTGTCACATTCAGAATGTCAACGCATATGACAGCCGTTTAAAAGGCTGGATGCACCGATTCAATGGAGTTGCAACAAAATACCTCCCGAATTACTTGGGATGGCGGCGATGCCTTGAAAAACAGGGAAGCTCAATCGTTCCGACGA
>DTUY01000167.1:0-8118 GCA_012963885.1 Candidatus Poribacteria bacterium
ATTGCTTCATTTTCGTCCAGAGCCCAGTCCCAGATAATCACATCATCAAATACAATGCCCGGGAAAGTATCATTCCCAGCATTCCCACCGGCTTTGACTGCCAGCCTATCCGGAAGCAGATTGCAAGGCGCCAGCGCATCCTTGGGGTTTTGCTGTCCCTTAAAACAGTCGTCTTTTTATCTTCGCGACATAAGCTTTAGCTTTCCTGCCATCAGATGCCGAAAGGGTAGATCTAGTTGAGATTCTTTGGCTGAATGGTCACGTTGACAAATATAAAGACCTGATGGTTAATCACAGTTCAATAGTTTTCCGGAAAAATCATGCGTTCAGCCGCTTCGATCAGAATGTGCAAAACTGTCATATGGATTTCCTGGATGCGGTCGGATGTTTGACCGGGAGCAATTAACCAGAAATCAGCCATAGTCTTCATCTTTCCACCGTTTTTGCCGAGCAGGGCGAAGGTTTTCATTTCGACAGATTTAGCGGCTTCAATGGCACGGATCACGTTCTGCGAATTCCCGCTGGTCGAAATAGCAATTAATAGGTCTCCCGGACGCCCGAAGGCAGTAATCGACCTGGCAAAGACTTCATCAAATCCAAAATCATTGGCCACACAGGTCAGGTGCGCCGGGTCACTTAAGGCCATAGCCGGCAATGGTTGCCGATCTCCCCTGAACCGACCTGTCCATTCCTCAGCAAAATGCATGGCATCGCACATACTTCCGCCATTTCCGCAGGCGAAGACCCGGCCACGATCACGAAAGACCGCACAGATCATTTGCGTGGTCTGATCCATCACCTTTATCGTCCGCGGATCGGTGATAAATTGATCTAACAAACTTTGGGCTTCATCAAGTGAAGCACGAATAATGGACTCAACACTCATATCCACACTAAATCTTAAAGATTTCCCCCATTTTCCCGCCGAGAACCTTACCTGCAACAACCAGACAGACTGTTAGAATTAACATTCCAATCACACCTAGGGCACTGGCAACATAATCTCCGCCTTCGAGCCATTGGGCAATGGTAAAGATTGCTTTGGTAATCGGGTAATGTTCCGACCGCATAGCCAGAATCAGGCTTTCACTAACCTCAAGCATCGAGAACGAAAAGACCAGAATAGATCCAGCCATGATATTAGCCGCCACTAACGGCAAAGTAATTTTAATCAGTGTCTGGATGGGAGTTGCACCCAAATTTTGTGACGCTTCCTCGTAGGTAACAGATGTTTGCTGTAACCCGGCATAAATTGATCTTAACATGTATGGCAGACGTCTGACCGAATAGCCGACAATCAGGAGAAATGTCGGGTTTTTACGCGGGTCAATAACGTTGATCAACGGCTCTGGCAGATATTTCAACAGCAAGGTCGTATCTGAAAAGCTGCCGACATATCCGAAAGCAATAGCTACTCCCGGTATTGCCAAGGGTAACATTGCCACTGCGTCAAGCAGATTGCCAAACGGCAGATTTTTTCGCGTCAGCAGGTATGATATCACCAACCCGGCGATCAAGGCAATGATGGTGCTGAATGTGCTGTAAAACAGGCTATTTTTAATGCTCGGCCATGTATTGCTATGCGTAAAGACAGTACTGTAATGGCTTAACGTATAACTTTTGGGCAAAACATCAATAGTGGGTTCAAGCTGACTGCTGTCGGGCGTGACGGAGATCATGATGATACTCAGATGCGGCAGTAACGCCAAGAAACTTATCGTGCCGATGACGAGATAAATCAGTATTGTCATCTTCCTATCGGCTTTCACTTCGCGTGATCCAACATGCCCACGCCCAATCATGGCATACTGGCGTTTGGCTGTAAACTTTTTCGACAAATAGAAAGAGAGAGCCGTTAAGACGATAATAACCACCACCAGCGCGTAGCCCATCGGGTTGACATTCGCATCGGTAATCTGTCGAAATATCTGGACGGCAATCACTTCATTGTAATCAAAAATCAGCGGTGTGCCAAGATCAGTAAATGCCCAGATAAAAACCAGGATGGCGCCAGCGAAGTAACCGGGCAACATCAACGGTACCGTTATTGTCCAGAAAAGCCTGAATTTGCTGGCACCCATGTTTTCAGCCGCCTCTTCCAAGCTGGGATCCACATTGGCTAAAGAGGCAGAAACGTTGAGGTACATGATCGGATACAGATGCAGGGTAGACAGAAGAACCACGCCGGCAAAACCGCTTCCGAACCAGTCAATGGGATC
Source organism: Candidatus Poribacteria bacterium (assembly GCA_012963885.1). Classification (GTDB taxonomy): domain Bacteria; phylum Poribacteria; class WGA-4E; order WGA-4E; family UBA9662; genus UBA9662. The sequence goes on from DTUY01000167.1 coordinate 2,220, forward strand.
CATGATATCAATCAAGCCAAGCTTGGCCAATAGCGTATTAATGCTGCCGTATAGCCCAAAGAGCTGCTTCATCCCAATTGCACCCACGAACGGCGGCATTATCATGGGGATTAATACCATTCCTTGAAAAATGCCGCGTCCCTTAAAGTCGTAACGCACCAACAGATAGGCCATGGGCAAGCTGATGATCGTTGTAGCAACAGTAACAGAAATTCCCATCCTGAAGCTGTTAACCAGCATCTCTCGGTAGGTCTCGTTAGTGATGATCAGCTTAAAATACTCTATACTAAACTTACTACTAATCCAAAAGGCTTCTTTAAAAGTATAGAGGAGTGGATAGATTAGAAAAATGAGGAAGAAAAGGGCAATCGGCAGGAAAACCAGTGAAAGAGAAGGGGATAAACTTCGTGTTTTCAAAATAGCAATACCAATAAAACACAGACGCGATAAATTAATTAAACAAGACGGGTCATTTAAAAACTCAGTCCAAGCGTAACACGATGAGTTTGTTGCAAACGACCGAAATTAGCGAAAGCATAATCAAAATTCATTTCCATACCATTTAGATCAGTTTTATACCCTAAACCAAGACTTACCCCCTCTTGATCCTCAGTGGCCAAACTAACGGACTTTCCATTTGCACCTTTACGAGATCCCAGACGCAATTTATAACCAGCGCGAATTGACCCGCTATCTTTATACACGTATTCCACACCTAAATGCATTCGTTCCGTATTGTCGTTTGGATGATGACTGTCAATAGCAAAAGTCAGCACCTCCTTACTGCCTCTAATGGCATCAAATGCAATTCCTAATCGAAAACTTGAAGGTAATGGAAATGTTAAGGTATCAAGTTCGGCAGATCTTTTTGTTTTCACAGCAATCGGTTTATCCTCCGAATGTTGCGCACTACCGATAATGCTGACATCTGTTTTGAGCCCGGGACCGGAGAAGTGCATATCCGGTCCAAAATTTGAGAAAGTTATACCGATTCGTAAATCTTTCCAACCGGTATGGTAAAGAGTTCCAACATCTATCGCCACTCCCTTGGCCGATTCATGGTGAATTCTCTGATGAATATACTTGGCATTTATTCCCAGAAACAACTTTCTATTGTCCGATTTTGTCTTAATCTGTCTGGAATAGGCGAGAGAAACGGCACTATCTCGAGCATCATAATATAAGCCTGTTCCATCCGGTTGCTGGTAGGTGGTAATCTGCATCTCCGGCATGGTGAGTAAAGTAAGGCTCAGTCCGAGGGTTCCATTCACCGAATCTACTGGTGTAGCTAAAGCCAAGTAATTAAATCGAGTATCTGCAATCCAATAAGTATGTGTGTCAGAAAGGTTAAAACCTTCAAGCTGGCTAATTCCCGCCGGATTCCAGTAAACAGCCGTCACGTCGTCGGCAATGGCGCTAAATGCACTTCCCATACCATCAACTCTTGCACCAGGTCCAATCTTTAGGAATTGGGCGCCAGCTGTACCAACGCCTGTACCAGCCTTAATACCTAGAGGGAAAAAGGATATGATCAAGCATATCATTAAAAAAACATGGATTTTATCTATCATATCATCTGATAATGGCGAATCTGCCGATTTTATAACCTAGGTTCGAACCATCGACGCTAAGCGACTCTACGTGGTACACGTACATGCCATTTGCCAAAGGCCGACCGTCATAAGTCAGTAGATCAAACGCCTTCATCCCTCCAGATTGATCCGGCATACTTGCTTTGGTTAACAGATCGCTCTGATGATCAAGTTCTCTGACCAGTTCACCAGCGAGAGTATATATCTGAATTTTACATTTAGGTGGCAGATGCGAAAAGAAAATCTGGTCCGTGTCAGGCGAGGTAACCAACCCGTTTGTCACGTGATAAGGATTGGGAAAAACGTTAATCCGATCAAGATTATGTTGATCAAAATCAAAAGATTGCGCTTGAGTCTCAATCAGAAACAGGTCGCTGACCGTATTAGGTTTTGTACTGGTGAAACGCCATATATCTCCCGGTTTGGGTACCGAGATAAAATGAGCATAATACCGCCACTCATCTTCCACGCGATAACCGGACTTTTGATTATCGATCAAATTGGGTTCATCACCCGTTTCTTCATTTTCTTCGACGTGAACTAAAAAATCATTAATGATCGGATTCCCATCTCGACCCGCTTGAGGGACACCCGATTTGTCCAATTGATAGTAAGGAACACTAGTAAAAAATACCTGCTCATCAAATTCCCAACTTCTGTTGCTGTTCCGGTCAGCATAAACCGGCCAGACTCGGATATTGTCCGTCATATCCCAAAGTTCAAAAGGTACCTTTGAAGCAGCCAGACGAGGAGACTGATTCATTCCAGCAGCCGTTTCTGAGTTGGAAGAATCGTAATTGATTCCCTGTTCCATCTTGTTGATGAATCGGAGTTGATAGTCATGGTGATTCGCGTTTCGACCATCCGCAATCCTCCCTTGAGATTCAATTACTCCATGACCAGAACCACCGTTCATTTCCTCTCCTGCAATATCAGGCCGCGGACCTTCTACCTCAATCATCAAACCGTGTACGATAACTGTTTTGTTCGACTGGAGTTGATCCTCCAGCAAAATAATCCCTTCATCCTTATCAACCAATGTCCATAAATAATCATCATCAAAAGTTATTTCATAAGTGTGACCCGTTACTCGATTAGGCTCAATCGGTATTGCCCGAACAACTCCATGACTGGTACCGACATGAGTTACATTTGATCTCGGCATTCGGTACCCTCTAGGATACGTGCGAGGAACCACCTTGATCGTTGTCTGATCCCGATGACTTTCCAAAGGAGGCAATCCCAGTCTTGGCTCTCCGGAATCGTAAGCTGTTACGCAATAAAGGTACTCCATACCATTAAAGAGATCCGTATCGATATAATGGTGTGTTAACCCCTGATTTTTTCCGATTGCTCCGGAAGGAGAGGTGGTGATTTTAAAGATATCATTTTGTTGAGGCGAACCTTCGATTTTAAAATACATGCCGGCAAAATGGATTATAGCTCCAGAGACATATAACCTGTCCGGATACGGCTTAAAAGACGTCAGGTCTTTTAAAAGGGTAAAACCATCGTCGCCTTGACTTTGACGATACTTTAAAACTTGCGATTTGGTTAGGTCAATGACCTCAAACTGTTGTGTGGTCAGAAATTTAATCAGATAGGTTGATTCTGTGAGAGAATTTGACCGAGCCGGTTGACTCCGCAAGACGGTAATCGACGCATTATCACTGATTTTCCCCACATGAGTGGCCGAAACGAGACTGCGGGTGAAACTAATTTCATCATATTCAGCTATAAGTTGCCAATCGTCTTCATCATCTTTATTCCAGTTAGATAACGACAATTTCCGATAAACGCGATATCCCTCAAAAACACGATTTGGATTGTCCGCATCAACATATTCTTCAACGCTCCTCAATCTCCCCGATAGATCTATCCACCTGTTTGAACCATCCCACACAAGCGTGACAGACCTATCACCGGGATAAGCACGTATCTGCGGCGATGGTATCGGTGAAACGTTTAACCCTTCATCACCAGTCACTGCTACCGTAATAAAAAACAGCATTGCCAATGTGACTAACTTGAGTCTTATGGTATTCAGATCCATTTGATTACCAATCCATCATTATGCCGAGCATGACTTGGCGTGGTGGTGACCAAGCTCTTGGTGTTGTTCGTTTATTACTATCCATCGGTCTGCCATAGATCTCATACATTTCTGTGTCAAGAACATTGTAAAGATTCTTTGTGTTGAATAAGTTACGAATATCCAGAAAAAGAGACACCGGGATGTCTAACAGAAGATTGAGTTTCCAACTCAATATGGCATCGAAATTGTAGGTTGAAGGATAACGTTTAGAACTATTGGATACCTGACGGCTGGATGTATCAGGATAAGGTAAACCGCTGGCCCATTTACCAATCCCATCAACATCAATGCCAAAGGGAAATTTGATATTGAATAGTAACAAGAACCTATGTCGTTGATCCCAGTTCAGCGGTTGGTACTCAGCAGTTCTAGATTCATGATCAAGGTACCCTTCGTCCCAATATGAACCACTCCCCTTTGCCATGGCATAGGTATAGCTTAACATACCAGAGAATCGATTAAACTCCGATTCCCATTTCTGAAGAACAAACTCAACTCCTCTTGACCACGCATAAGCGGTATTAACAAAATGGTAGTAGCTATATTGACCAATGTCTACGAATCGAATATCGGTAAGATTATCCATATTTTTCATAAAACAAGTTACGCCAAAAACAGTATCATCAACCAATTGGCGCGTAATTCCCACCTCTGAGGCGACCGTCTTCTCTGGCACGAGATTGGGATTCCCTACCTGCCTGATTCTCGCACGCAGATCAAATTCCAAACCTTGATATAGATTATACCCAGGCGGTATTTGAGAATAATGACCATAAGCAAAATGCACTTTACCGTGTTCCTCTATCGAATATGAGATTCTAAAACGAGGACTTAAAACCGATTTTGTCGTCGGTTTAATGGAATTCCTTTTTTTTGGAAAAAACGATAATCTATGTTCTTCGATAAAAGCTTCCTGATTAACTAAATTATCGAGCGTATCTCGATAAACAAATCGCATGAAATTCGGGCTGAGTTCCACCGCACCATATTTGATTCCGCCGTCGCCACTACTTTCAAATGGATTTTCCCAATCGGCAGGATATTGGCTGTTGAACCTATAAATATCAAGACGTAGCCCAACATCAGCCACACATTCAGCATACTCTATTTTATCCTGTACATATCCACTGATTTGTGATGGCTGAGTGTCATAATAGTCAACCCATAGATCGGACTCACTATAGACCGCCGTCTCGAAGACCTGCATTTTTGTACCAGCATACTGGCTACCGATTTTTAAGAAATGATATCTATTCAATTGGCGCGCGACATCCGCTTTAATCGTAAAGACGGAAGACTGCCGATACTTCCATTCGTTATGATCGCCGGCAATGTAGTAAGAAGGATCATTGTAAGCGGGAACAGGCGAGTGGATTTTTCCCTGCTCTATATTTTCTTTGTGTGTCAGATCCAAATTCCAAGCGTTCCGATCAAAGGCTTTTGTAAAAGGATCCCACGATCTTTCATCCTGCTTCTCCTGATAAGTGTTTTTAAAATAACCAAATCTCATCTTGTACATCGTCGCCAAATCCAAATGATGTGATAATAGTACGCCGATGTTGAAGCTATTGTTATTTCTGGCGGGATTCATGCTTGGATTAAATCGATATTTACTGCTGGAAAATTCACTTCTGCTGGTATCAAACACGGTGCTTGTCTTTAAGATTATATCGGAGGTCAATAAAAACTTCAGGCTTCCCTGAATACCAGATTGTCTTGTAAAACTCCCAGGCAGATACCCCTGATATCTCTGTCGCTGGCCAGAAACAGCAAAAGTACTATATCCATATAACGGCCCACTCAGAAAAAATTCACCCAGATGCGTGCCGCCCAAATTATATCCGTTGGTTTCAGACTTACCTTGGTGATTCTGTGTCAGAAGATCACTATATTGATGAAGATCTATTTCATATCCGTCTGGCAAGGTGACCTTTTTGCTTGCATAATCAATTTGGTTACCACCTTTAGTTTTGTAAGGTCGGCTTTCCATCATATGACCACCGTTTGCATCTAGAATCAGTTTTCCTGTTGCAGAATCGGTTAGGGGGGATTCAGGATTCTCTGTTCGGTCAGCCCAAATCCCTGGCAAAATTGGTGTGTAGGTAATTGAATCTACTGCCTTTGCTTCGTACTCCGAAACTGTCTTGTGATCCTCCTTATAAGGAATCTGATACGGATAAGGTTTGCCCAAAAAAACCCCTTCAAATAATTC
>DTUY01000167.1:8218-30448 GCA_012963885.1 Candidatus Poribacteria bacterium
TATAAGGAATCTGATACGGATAAGGTTTGCCCAAAAAAACCCCTTCAAATAATTCCAAAGCATGGGGTCGATAATTATCATCGGGATCCTGCCAAGAAACCAAAAAAGACTGAATATCATCATGCCGAGACCACATACCGTAACGATATACCAGTTTACCGGTAAACTTCCGTTGTCCTTCCCTAGATATCAGATTGACAACACCTGAATGTGCATCTCCATATTCCGCATTCCAACCACCAGTAATAAGTTCAATTTGCTCTAATGTTCTCGGGTGAACATGCAAACCAATTCCTTTGAATATTGGATCGGTAATCGGCAGTCCATCCAGCATATATGTCACCCCCGTAGATCGTCCACCGCGAAAATGAATAGATCCATTCGCATGATCAATTGTTGTTCCCACACTATTTGCAACCATAATCTCGTCAATATTATGATAAGGAATTTTCCATATTTCTGAGGTTCTAATCAGCTTACTGCTTTGATTCAAACCATTATGAACACCAGATTTGTTAGTCCTAATTACCATGGGTTGGCTTCCAATCGTTGCTACCTCTAACCGGAAATCGACAGCGGTTGTCAAACCGACATCAATCTGTATACCTTCTTTGATCACGGAACGATAACCGTTTAGATCAATCTCAATATCATACTTACCTGGATACAGATTAACAAAAACATACTCACCAGCCTGATTCGTCAATGTGACTCTTGGCGTACCTACAAGTGTAACCCTAGCGTTGACTAGTGTTTTACCTGTCTGCCCTTCCTTCACCAGGCCAAAAAGTTTTCCTGTAACAGCTGTTTCTCCCTTCTTTGCTATTAAAATACCTGACAGGAAAAACAACACCGAGAATACGAAGGCGCTACAATTGATAAACTGTCCTTTCTTGACTGGACTTTCCATAATTTAAGTTAGCAAGTAAAATTCTTTTGGAGAAATTTCTAGGAAAGAATAAAGATGTGCGATAGGTATTTGGCGCGTTCAACCAGATGCTATTGGGTTTTTGTAGGTGATTGTACTATGTTCTGAGCAATTTGCTGATTTAAATTGTACATCAGTGGCTTACCTCCAAAATCGCTAGTGAAATCAAGTAAGCCATATTGGAAAAGCCCATCATTCTCAACGAGTGCTTGATCGTTATTTGCATCATAGGCAAGCGTTTTGATGTAATCATTTTTTTCGCCAATTCGCTGAGCCAATGTGTTCCGGCGTCTTATAATATTTACTGCTTTCTGTAAAGGAGAACTAACCGACTTTTGGTTTTTTTTACACTCCAAAAAATTCCTCATTACAAACCATCGCTTAGGCCCGCCATTGTAGAAAGTGTAATCCGTCCAGTGGAAAGGATTCAGTTTCTTTTCAAGATTCAGCGTTTGCTTGAACCAAGCCGCATGAGTGGTATAAAAACGCATACATTTATTATAAATAGGATATTGCTGGTCACGCTTGATGTGGAAAGCAGCCAATACAGCTCCCAGATGAGGTGCTTTTAGCATATTGACGTAGTATCTTCCGGTTGGGTTGTTTTGAGGATTGTACGACCCCGATAACTCTTTTCCCAATCTGGCCAAATAATCTGGCCACAGAAGTGGCTCGCCAGTTTCAAAATCAACTCCAACTTCAAAGAACTCAAAGTATGGACTATAAATTGGACTACTTGGATTGAGAACATCACGGATTAAACCAGGAATAAGGATCAGGTTATTTTGAGCAATGCCGATGTCGTCATTAACAATCCTTTTGGTGTTGCTGTAAACCACTGTCTCTGTGAAATTCGTCTCAATCTCAAAAATCTTAAGAATCCGCAATGGATCAATGTCAGCGATCTGACCGGCTATAAGTGCAAACGGGAAGTATCGCCTCGATTGATAGATCGAGCTTTTTAATGTCATCGGCGCGTACCCGTCAACGTGAAGACCTTTTTGGTAAACTAACTCTTCGGCGGTGACACCATACACCTCACGCTCTGTTTGTGGGCCAAAATTATCATAAATTAGGTAAGCTTGCTTAATCGCCATCTGGATGTACTGTTCAAAACCACGCTGATATCGTGTTCTGATCTTTTGATCGTGCACCACCAACGAGTGTTTAGCCAAATCTTGTTGCTGATATCCAGAAATAGTAATTTCAAGTAGTTTTTCGTGAATGGTTTTATTGGGTTGGGAAAGTTGCGAAAGAACATCATCAATCACGATATCTTGAACTTCTTTTCGATTGGTTAAAGTAACGGCAATTGTCTTGTTATTCTTTAGATGATGCCAGAATGTATCGAAATCTCCAGCAGCTTTGTAGCCAATAAAACCAATTGTCCCCAAAAAGGCAAGTAAGCAAACAGGAATAACAACTAAGCAAACGCCCTTGACAACTTTCTTAAACTTTTCTATTGTTGGAATTTCAGGTTCGTAGGGAGGGATAATTTCGCCAACCTGCTTACTCACTTGATCATGTAAATCTCTTGATAGCTCGGGGGTAAGGAACTTTTCCTTTGAACTAAAAGGGCGTGTTTTCTCCTGCAAGAACTTTATCATCCTTCAATTTTGGATATTTGCAATTAATACCCTCTGCTACCGGTTTAAAACCATAGATCCAGTCATCAACCAGCACCAAAGGTTAATAGCACGAACTAAGAACCCACGTTTCTTCTCTTAAGCAGTACTAACGAAGAAATACTCCAGTTGTTCAAACCTCCCCTGTAATTTCTGAGGCATTAATTCGTTCAGGAGGGATCTTAACTGTTGTTCACGACCGGGAACAGTATGAAGTTGTAAATTTTGTGAATTCAAATATTTCTGTAATTCTTGAACCAAGAAAGTCTGAAGACCATCCCCAGATTCATGAAGTTGGGATGGTAAAAGTGCCGGAACACTGACACCACTAATAAATATATCTACCAGTTGAAATCGAGCATCAATCTGCTTGGATATTTCATCGTATCGCTCAAATGCCACCTGTCGTATTCGCTGGTTGAAGACTGCCACCTCTTGATTAACGAAATCAGTATATCGAGGTGTCCATTCCTCTCCAATATACCACTCATTAGATTCAATTATTTCTTCCATCTCTACCGCAATTTTTTGCAGTTTTCCGGATAATTCATTATTGACCATACTATGGATCTCACTTGATATCAAGGTAATATTTTCGATTAACTCAAGCTCAAATTCCTGCGTTGCAGCGTTTAAATCTGCTCGCTTGATTAGGTCCCAAAGATTCACGGAAACGGATTCAAGATCTGGAAAATCCTTTAAGAAATGCTGTAATAAAATATACGATGATTCCAACAGACTAGATGCAATGTCATAGATTGACCACCTCATCTGATTGCGAATTGCGTCGATATTTTCGCGAATTGCGATCAACTTATCATAATAACTCAGTTGATCTTCCTCAACCTGAACATTATAAGAACGTGGATTTGGTAACTCGAAAGCTTGCTGTGTTAGGATTTCACGGCGGTCGCTAATTTCACGGCGACGTTGCATCACGTTTGCGTCCTCAAGTGCATAGGCTAAAGACTGAATCGGTGCCTGTAATTCATCGAGTTGATCCATAATGGGCGGATAAGCCTGATATCGGTAATCATTGGCCATATTACCGATATCCTCAATAAGATCAATGAACATTCCTTCGTATGCTTCATCTTCTAAAACTGGATATTCTCTCTCCTCAGAACCATCCATATCTTGTTCTTCCACTAATGCAGTGACAAACGGATAAAAATTTTCGAGTCGCTGTTCCTCCAGAAATGCAATTTTTGCATATTCATAAAGTTTATCTCTCAATATTGAACAACCATCAATCACAGCTGCCCGATCAAGTCCAATAGAAGAAAGGCTAATATATAGGAGTTCCTCCTCAATCTCAGAAAAGTGAGAATTCATCACCAAGGCAAGTTGCTCAAAACTTTCATCACCGATAACTTCATCTGGTGAAAATTCTATCACATTCCTGCTAAACTGACTTCCCTGCTTTGATTCGGTGATAATAAGCGGTGCCGTTCCGTTTGCTAAGTCCTTCGGAGAACGACGAAGTGAAGATTGTTGATTGTACACGTTTAAAGCAGATTGGTAATGCTGGAGAAGGTCTTCACTGCCAAGTTCAATCAGCAAAGATTCAATGGCGTTCTTCGAATCAACCGAAACGCCTTCCTGTGCGAGTAACCGGCTTGACAATGCTGAAAAACCTTCCGCACCTAAATTACGAAAAGATCTTAGTAAGTAGCCTTTTTTACTATCTATGTAAATTTTCTGTTTTCCCAAAAAGTGCAATTTTTCCACATGCTGCTGATTGTCATCGTACCAGATCTCTAATGGAAATAGCTTATTATACACCTGAAACGCCACTTCACCAGATTCAATTTGATCAAACAAATCCCGTTCTACATGTTGTAAGCCATTCACATCAACCAGGATTTTCGATCCACTTACATCGCTGTAAATATCTGCGTCAATAATCTGCTCATACCCAACAAAATACCGTTTATTTGTAACATTTGTACCGGTTGCATTATCGTTTGTAATTGCAATGCGCGGAATTTCAAAGCCATCGTAGTAATAATAAGATCTCCAACTCAGTGTTTGCCTTCTCATCTTTTCGAACAGCTGATAACTTAAACTTTGTTTTACCTGTCGCACGCGCCGCTTTGTCGGTCCTTCGTAGAGGGTCAATTTACTGGACGGCTTATCTGATTCAATTGCAACAAGTTGTGGAAGAGCCTCTGCTTTTGCCACACCTGAAAATTTCGTGAGTGTTTGATTAATGAACTCGCCCCAATTTGCCATTCTTATCCCCTAAAACCCAAATGAACTATTATCTCGAACGCAAAACTAACCATTCCATTTTCCGTTATTCATCAGACCTTTTGCATGTTAAGTAGTGAATCTAGCTGGGTGCAGCTAGATTCTTGGAAATATGTGGACCTGAAAAAATATCCGAACTTCTGTTTCTTTGACTTATGCTAGAGATCTATTATATAATTTCCTTAAATTGTCGTAAAGTTACAGTTACTCATCTCGTAGCCAACTCCAAATTATAGCATGAGCTTCAAAATAAAGCATAAATAAATATTTCGTATGCAACAAAAGTGGTTGATTAAGTCCGATTCATCCGAACTAAATACGCTCTCCCAACAGATCAGAAACATCAAATCAATGCTCAATTTATCTGTAAGTGATTTAGAGAAAACAACTAGCGCACTTTGGGAGCTGGATCGCATTACTTCCTCCCCCCTTTACTTCGAGACGGCCGCAGATCGAAAAGAGCATATCATTCGTAATATTAGATCCATCGTCGAAAGAACGATTGACAATGCTGATTTTCTGGCAGGAACATTGATTGACCAAATTTACGAAGATGCAGTTCAGCTTGAAAACGCCATCAGTGAAACATATGAAAGCATCAACGCTCGCTTTTCTTTCTGGTTTTACTCACTGCAGAAACCAGATAAACCTTGCCAGGAAATCCAAACTTTTACTGAATTTACCAAGCTTTTTATTGATACGAATGTAGAACACGCGTATTTTCTGTTACCATTTGAATCGTCACACTCCTTAGTCTGCCAGTATATCCCAAACTCAAACCAAATTGCTGATATCAAAGTCCATACATCAGATTATTTTCAGCCGTTCGAGGGATCACTGCAGGGAGTTAAAAAGGTGTGGGCTAAGCTAGTAACGCCTGCCAACGCACGAGTCTACCACATTTTCAACCACCATGCGAGAAGCAACACCGCCGCCGAAAAAAATAGTTCTTCTCTATTGGTAGAACGCTACCATCCTCACAAAGACAACCAATTAAGCTCGATACCAAAAATCCTATATGATTTTATTAATATGCATAGTATTAATAACCGCCGTCACGTTCATCTGATACATCGCGATGATAAGTCCGCAGTATTATTAACGCAAAGACCTATCGAACACGCAGATGGTTACTTCAAACTATCCAGAGAAGATGCCACCGATATTTGTCGTCCTGATGGTTTAATGAATCTTTTGATCGAATAATGGCACTTTAAAATCAGGTTTTCTGTACAAATGCAAACATTGCAAGAATTAGGATCAGCAATGAAAATCAGCGAATTTCAGCAGTTGATTGAGAATATATATTTGGATCGAGATTCTCAGCGTGGAGTTGACCGTAATTTTGTCTGGTTTACAGAAGAGGTAGGTGAACTTGCCAGGGAAATTCGGCACGAACCACGTAATAAAGAACGGCTGTTCGAGGAGTTCGCCAATGTTTTTGCCTGGCTTTCAACACTAGCTAGCCTATTGGATATAGACCTTGATAAGACAGTTGAAATGTACGCAAGCGGCTGCCCTAAGTGTGGCTTAATCCCTTGTGCTTGTCAATATACATGAATCAGTATCATAAATAAGAACCAATGTTTCCGCAGACACCTTTGTTCTCACGTTGGATGAAATCGGTAAAAAGGATTGCTTCGTCCATCCTATTTGTTTGACCATATTCCCTTTTTCCAAGTATCTTAACGCCCCTTCACTGCTGATAATCTTCACAAATTCTCTTCTGATACCAACAGTGCGCTTGGCAAATTGCTTCATTTGACCTGCATTGAATTCGTTTTCCAGTTTCGGCAGATCTGCAAGTTGCAAGTCAATGAAACTTTCAATTAAATACGAACGCACAAACCATGGACTAGCGTTTATTGAATTCAGCCGAGAGGTGTTCGACCAAAGCAATTTAACCGGTGATGATGCCGTGCCCGTTAATAGCTGAACAAAAGCATTTTTTCCAAAATCAACTGGCACCTGTACATTTGCAGAACCAATCAAACCAATATAGCTTTGCAAATATGCTCGACCTCTGTCCGGAAAGACGGATAAAACCGACAATTGACGAACAGAAACCACAGAGGGAACAAAAACGTCCCAAAAAATTACCGCGCTTGAAAATAGAAGCGGCATAATCAAACTAGTCAGCCAAAAAATTTGAGCCTTATAATTCCTTCCCAAGAAAGTAATACCTCCTAACACCAACAAATACATCAATAAGAAAAAAATGATGAACTTGATTAAAGGAAGATCTTTTGGCTTCAGTGTTCGGAGTTGTTTTAAAATCTTTTCGCTATGCTTTCGAAATGGATCGAACCTGTATTCATCATGTCGTGCTGACCTACCTTGACCCGCAATCATAAATGACCAAAACTGATTGGTAAACGCTACATCAGAAAATGGTGGTGATGCGTAATCAAAAGACAGGTTAATTATGGCTCCGCTACCAAACATGGACTTCGCTACATGGATCGAACCTGCGCTACCAATCAAAACTTCTCCGCATGGCCTTAACACAAAATTGATCTTGTCAAACGGGATCACCGATGAAACATCAAAATGCTGGGCAATAGATTCCGGTATTTTATTTTCTGTTTGCAGGCTCGACAGGCTAACTGGCAAATATGAACGCAAAAAACTTTCTTTTATTCTGTAAAAATCTCTCCCACCTGACAAAATCAGAACTCCACCATTTTGAACCCAATCGAGCATGGCGGTTTGTTGATCTTTGAGAAGATACTGATCAGACAACGGAATGTTTCTGACAACCAATGTATCAATCGAATCATAGCCTTTCCAATTAGTCGGCAAATCGCTAGGAACCGTATATCCGATAAATATATTACCGGCAGGTTCTTGGTCTATTGGTTGCTTGTGAAGACGGTGTAACCCATCACGATTGGACGAAACGACTAGTACAAAGAGATCTGATAGCCGCCGCGGGATTTTAGTCACTACCTGCCGAGAGAGCCGCACGTGATTTTGAAGGTTAATCAGTTGCAGTTTCAGGCTAGATCGAGCGCTGGGAAGGAGAATAGGTATTATTCGTCGCTGTCGATCTGTATACTGCAGTTTAAGCGGGATAAAATAGCTTCCAATTAACGTCTCAGAAGAGATGTCATTAACTTCCACTTTAACATGCCCTTCAAAATCCTCGCCGTGGCTTGTAACCAGAACTCGAGCAGAAACCCAGCGATTACGTTTGTACAGTTGATCATAACCGAGTTCCAACGATTCAATATCAATTGCGGTAAAACCGGGAATACCCACTCCAAGCGGGAAGAATATAGAAAAAACTATCCAAAAACTATCCCATATCCTGTTCATTATGGTTCTAGAAGTTCATTTACCTTTAAGCCAATATCAGGACTTCGCATCAGCGATTCACCGACGAGAATAGCATTAACACCTGCTTGGCGCAACTTGATGACATCGTCCCTAGAATTGATGCCACTTTCACTTATGACAATTTTACCTTGGGGAATCTGTTGAGTGAGACGAAAAGTTGTGGACAAATCCGTTTTAAACACCTTCAAATTTCTGTTGTTGATGCCGATAATTTCCGCATCCGCCTGAAGTGCGATATCTAATTCTTCCGTTGTATGCACTTCAACTAAACACGCAAGATCTAAACTTTCCGCAATTTTCATAAACTCCCTGACCTGGTTAAAAGATAAAATTGCGACGATAAGTAAAATCGCATCTGCCCCGGCAGCGCGCGCCTCATACACCTGGTAAGGATCTATGGTGAAATCCTTACGCAGAAGCGGTAGAGCAACCATCGCGTGAATCTCGGAGAGGTAGTTGAGTTGGCCAGCGAAAAATCGGCTATCTGTCAAAACGGATATTGCCGAGGCACCATGCTCCGAATATATTTTAGCAATCCGGATGTAATCAAAATCTTGGCGAATAATCCCTTTGCTGGGTGATTTTTTTTTAATCTCGGCAATTAAGTTTATTTGATCTGGTGTACTGATCGCAGAGCGAAAATCACGCGTCGGTGCCAGATGATCAACCTGTGCTTTCAGTTCCTGTAACGGAACGTGTCTCCGAGCATGTTCCAACTCTTCCATCTTATGTTTAACAATCTTGTCGAGAATCAAGCCCCTTCCTTTCCATAACACAAACAACATTTAAACCCAGAAACCATAAGTTGGAATTTTGGCAAGAATACCAAAAATCGTCCACAAACTGCCAACAGTAAATTCACCAAGAATCAACCCCAAAAAGAATGGTGCCGCTTTACGATGCACACCAATCCCGCCATGCTTCAGTACAATCCATTTAATCAACCAACTCAGGAAAAGGCAACTCCACGTAACATTCATTCCCCAACTGGTGGAAATCGCAAACCCTGCCGGATGAAATGGCCACCATACGAACTTCATACGGCAAGCCATCAACACCGTGGTAACAAAAAATCCCAGTACCATGAATGAAGTATCAGGAACCAAGGTATCGGTGGGAGCACTCAACCATCCGTCAAGGCGTCGATAGGGTTCGATACCAAAAGCACTAAGTGAAGGCCAGTATGCTCGCACCTCCATGCCAATCCAGTACCCACGATCTATCAATGCCCAGAAACCAGACAAGGCTCCTACCACTGCCGCAATCATCAGCGCCAACACCATTCGGCGAAGATTCATTCGGGTGCGCTCAGCAATCTTAAAACCTTCAAGTTGGTGCGGCATCGGGTGACTTCGATACGCACGGTTGATAAACCAAAACATCGAAAACATAGCCAGATTACCGCGTCCAAGGTTTCGGGTACCAATCGACTTGGTCAGAATTTGGTCTGGCCCAGAGTAATGCAGATCATGAACAGGCGTACCCAATTCGGCACGCATACGCGTAATTGCTATTGAGATGGCATAGTAAAAGGCAAAAAATATAAGAGTAATCCAAATCGTACCGCCACCTTGATAACAGAAAAAGACCATAAACACAAAGACAGCAACTAAACCCAGAACAGCTGTTCGATAACGAATTGGCTCTTCTTGGTCTATGGCCATATCATCATCTTTTAATGTAACCTTTAACACGTTAACGAGATGAGCTCGGCTCGCCCAAATAGCAATAACACAAAGAGCAATATACCCTCCGGACGCCTGTTCATTGGTATATGGAAATCTCGGTAGCGCCTGTAATCCCAGTGCCGACCCGAGGACACGCATCATCCGCCAGAACCAGAAGAAAAACCAACAGGAAAAAGATAAATCTAGCGGTATAAAAAAACCTAGTCCAATAGCAAAAGGATACGCTGATATGGGAATCCCGCCCATGGCGTCCCATGGAGGTTCTGTGAACAGTCGGAAACTCTGGATCCGCGTCCGTAACTCCGGTACAACAGGATAAATAAAATTAAGTCCGTTTACCAATGCAAGACCACCAGCTATCGAGAAACCAATCCACATAGCACGATTCTGAAAGAATCTTAGATGCTGTGTCTCAGTCATTTCAAGCGGGAGCTGGATAATCGGATAACTTAACTTCTCCTGTTCAATCCACCGTTTACGTAAGATGACATTGATGCACAGCATGCCGAACAGGAGAAAGAAAATAAAAGTCGACCACCATAATACTGGCTCAGCCCAACCTATGAGATGATTGACATTGTAAAGACTAATTTCACCTTCATAATACCCCTGAAGAAGCTTCGGATCACTGACTGTCAACCAACTTGGCAAAAACGGTATGATTAACTCCCGCCATTCGTTTTCAGCAGTAGCGAATCTAAAGGCATGACCAAGCATCGGCACCAAAATTTCAAGCATATCGTGGCCTGATATCCCCGATGCAATTGAAAGCATCAGATATATAACGACCAATTCAGCTTGATCTAACTGATGCTCAGGCCAAAAACGCTTCAGGATCTGATTGATACCAACTAGTAGAAATAAACAAAAGACAACATTGAAGAAAAGTGAAATCGTTACCGGATGACCGGAGTAACGTATGACTTCCATCTCAATTATCCAGTAACAATTAACTGGGATCAGAAGAATTGCAATGATGATAGACTTAGCTGTTACCCCTTGTATGGAATCATTAGACTTCTTTACTTTCCCTATCATCATGCAGAGTATAACATGATCAAAAATGCGGATCAATTAATCAACCAGGATATGGTTTTTCTCTTTATACAAACTGGATTGGTATGCTATAATGCGATATATATTGGATCCTATGGACAATGACAGGTTAAGTGACTTTACGAGAGAAATTAAAAAGGGTTCTGAAGAAGTTCGTCTACTCTGTTTATCAGAAAAGGCTTGAAACTCAATCTGAAAATTGGCAGACTCCCTATCATATAGGGATCATTCTTGACGGAAACCGCCGATATGCAAAAAGTCAAGGGTTCACAGACATTGTCAAAGGACATTATGATGGCGCAAATAAACTGGAAGAAGTTTTGGACTGGTGCGATGAATTTGGAATTAAGATTGTAACTATTTGGGTCTTTTCACTTGATAATTTTAAGCGTGAACAGTCAGAAGTTATGGATATACTAACCCTGATAGAGAAGAAAATGCGTGAGATGACTGATGATCATAAGGTACACAAAAACCAGATTAAAATTCGGTCGATGGGACGAATAAATTTATTACCGCTTAGCCTTCAAGATGCGATCCATGACGCGGAAGAAGCAACCAAGCATTATGATCGATTCATCCTGAATATTGCCGTTGCATATGGCGGACGCGAAGAAATTATAGACGCTATCCAGCAACATCTTTATAAAGAAGCAGAAAGCAAAAAAGATATTTATCAAATTGCGGACGAACTAAAAACTGATCTGATATCACCACATCTTTATACATCCCAATTACCAGATCCAGATTTAATCATCCGCACAAGTGGTGAAATTCGCCTAGGTGGGTTTCTGCTATGGCAGAGCGTCTATTCAGAATTTTACTTTTGCGAAACACATTGGCCGGCACTACGAAAAATTGATTTTCTGCGGGCAATCCGCGATTATAGCAATAGAAAAAGGAGGTTTGGAAAATAAAAAAGTCACGCTTAAAGTAGCCTTTTTAATATTATGCGAAATAAAATTGAAGGGAGAGTCATCTCAGCCAGAACAAGTTTTTATGATGTCGAAATTGGTAATAATGTTCTTAGGTGTCAACTTCGTGGGGTTGTCAAAAAGAAACTCCGCTCAGAGATTGGCAAACAGATTTATGCTGATCCGATTGCGGTTGGAGACAGGGTAATTATTACGCCAATTGATGATGAAGAAGGATCAATAGAAGACCTTTTACCGCGCCGAACCAAACTTTCACGTCGGGTTCCAAACCGAAATCGCGAGATCGAACAGATTATCGTGGCTAATGCTGATCAAGCAGTAATCGTTGGTTCGATACACTCACCTGATCTCAACTGCCGATTCATAGATCGTTTTCTGATCCTTGCTGAAGCGGGAAACATAGATCCCGTTATCTGCATTAATAAAATTGATCTGCTAAATGAATCTGAACAGAGAAAATTCTCCGAGATCTTTCAAGCTTACGAAGATCTGGGATATCAATTAATTTCAACTAGTATTCACCATCCAGAAAGCATAGATCTACTACGCTCAGTTTTAAAAGGAAAGTTTAGTGTCATTGTTGGCTCCTCCGGAGTCGGGAAGTCGAGTTTGCTTAATGCGGTCCAGCCCGGTCTAGGATTACGGACAAATGAAGTCAGATCTAAAGCAAAAAAAGGCCGACATACCACCACGCTGGTTGAACTTTTCGGCCTTGAGATTGGAGGGCAGGTGGCAGATACGCCCGGGGTGCGTGAAGTCGGACTATGGGGAGTTAACCCAGATTATATAGATCGCTACTTTCCGGAGATAGAAAGTCGGATAGGCGCCTGTAAATTTAGCGACTGTCTACACCTTCGTGAACCAAGTTGTGCCATAATCGAAGCGGTAAAACATGGCGAGATCGCCGCTTTTCGTTACGAAAGTTATCTGGCTTTACTAGGCAATAACTAATACACCGGTTAAAAGAGGATGGGTACCCGCCTGTTTTTCTGCATAGCTTTTTCAGCAAGCAAGCTTATATGAATCGCATCAAGTGCTTTGGCTGTATCAATCTGCGCAGCGGCCAAATTATTGTCTAAGACTTCGCTGAGCCAAAGATCCACAACCGATGAGTGTTGAACTGAGATTGGGGTAATTGATTCTATTCCTGATCTAGTTGAAACCTGCCAGCCTTCACCACTATTAACCAGCGTTCCACCATCCAAGACATAACGATGATGTTGTTCTGCTGATTGAATTTCGATTCCCCCTGCCCAGGTCCAATGACCGATTCCACCATCTTTGAAGCCGACAGTGACGGTGTTGACAAACTGATCGTAACCCTCTGAATCGGTTAAATCGTTGTAGATTGCGTTTGCCTCTACCCACTTGGCCTGACCGAAAAGGTCAACAACAGGATAAATATGATAAATAAAAAAGTGGGCCGGCGGCCCGGAGACCCGTAGGTTAAATAAAACTTCTGGACGCCCACCACGCCCAGGCGTGAGTCTCAGGAAACTAGCAACCAACAGCTGGCCTAAATGTTCTATCTCCTGCCGAATAGCTTGGTGCGTTTCCAACACCGGTTCACTATGCGAAACACGCAAAACCTTCTGTTTTGAAATAGCAATTGCAGCTGCGATTTTCCCTTCTTCAAGTGAACGTGCCAGCGGATATTCGGTGAAAACATGTTTGTCATGTTCAAGTGATGCTATAACGATTTCACCGTGACTGTCGTTTGCGGTACAAACAACAATTCCATCTAGATCCTCCTGCTGAACCATTTCTTGCCAATTTGGTACGAATCTAGCGTTACATTTCTGTGCCAAGTCAAGGCCAGTTCCCGTGTTTCGTGAGGCAATAGCAACTAGCTCACCAACATCATCATGGGCGAAATTTTTCGCATGATTTCCAGCCATCCCGCCGGACCCAACGATTCCGATTCTAATTTTTCCCCCCAACATTCCACTCCAAAAACTATGCCTGATTACTTCCAAGCATAATCGAGATATCACCTTCGCTCGCCACCTCAGATCCAACAAGAGTTTTTCCAACAACTCGTACAAAGGAACGGCGTTTACGTATAACTTCAACTTCCAGTCGCAACTGGTCGCCAGGCACCACCGGTTTCCGAAACTTGGCCTCATTAATAGAGGCAAAATACCCAATCTGATTCCCCTGACCTATCTCTTGTAACATCAACCAAGCTGCCAACTGAGCCAGACCCTCTACCTGTAAGACGCCTGGCATCACCGGTTCTTGAGGGAAATGTCCTTGGAAAAACTGTTCGTTAAACGACAGGTTCTTGATACCAACGGCTCTTTTTCCATCTTCATATTCAATAACCCGGTCGATCATACACATCGGAAAACGATGCGGTAGGATCTGGTAAATATCCTTAGCTTCCACCGGACTACGAAAGACACTACAGCTATTGACTAACCCAGCCTCAGCAAGTGACATAACAAGTTTGGCATGAAGTTCATGTCCTGATTTTATTGCAATCACATTGGCTTTTGGCAATTGACCTGCCAAGTAGAAGTCACCGATAAGATCTAAGATTTTATGTCGGACAAACTCATCGGCAAACCTTAATTCGCTACTCACACTTCCATCATCCTCGACAACGACAACGTTTTCATAACTAGCACCTTGACCAATCCCTAATTTTCTAAGCGTATCCACCTCACTTGCCAAGCAGAAACTCCGTGACGGCGCGATCTCACTAATGTATGTCTCTGGCGTAATTAAAAAGGTTGCCATTTGCGTCGGTAACTGCGGGTGATCATAAACACAAGTTATTTGAAAATGATCTGCTGGTAAAAGCACAAGTCGTCGGTCACCGTCTTCAACCGCAATAGGCGATTGAATATTGATGAATTGCCGATCCGCATTTTGCTCAACTATACCCACGTCCATGATACGTTTGGCATATGGCAGCGAACTTCCATCAAGCGACGGTAATTCAGGTCCCTCAACATCGATTTGCGCGTTATCAACGCCTGTTCCACCAAGTGCCGAAAGTAAATGCTCAACGCTATTAATTTTTGTGTCTCCTTGACCAATGCTCGTACACCGTGGCAAATCAGCTTGATAGTTCTCCGGACAGGCTCTTAATGCTGAAGATCCTTCTAAGTCTATTCGTTGAAAAACGATACCGTAGTTTTCGGGCGACGGTTTGATTGCAACTGTCACAGTTTGACCAAGCATTAGCCCTTTACCAGAAATAATAACCTCTTTTGCTAGCGTTCTTTGTTTTGCCAAACTACCTCCTAAAACCGCGTTCGCGATTTTCTCGCTTAATTTTTCTGATCATTTTCTGATGCTCCTGTAGGCTTTTAGAGAAATGATGTCTACCATCGCCAATTGCCACAAAGAAAAAATAAGGGATATTATCAGGATAAAGAGCCGCAAGGATACAAGACTCACCAGGGTTGCATATCGGTCCCGGAGGTAGTCCTCGGTAAAGATAAGTATTATAAGGCGTATCTCTTTTCAAGTCAGATTTAGTAAGTAACCGCCCCAGATCACCTAAACCATAGATAACGGTGGGATCGGCATCCAATTTCCAACCCAGACGCAACCGATTGTGAAAAACACCAGATATGACAGTTCGCTCCTTGTCAAGCGCTGCCTCCATTTCAATGATTGAAGCGAGCGTGATAATCTTGTGACGCGACATACCAACAGCATCTGCAGCCTTTGTCATCTCGTCAGTCCACTTCTGATTTAAACGTTTCAGCATGGTTTGGACCACAGTTTTGGCCGATACACCATCACGAAAATAATAGGTATCTGGAAACAGATAACCCTCTAAAAAGTCACTTTCTATATCATATTTAATTTGCCAACTTGGATCTTGCGCGACCTGCTGGAACTGGTCTGCGGATCCAAATCCCGACTGTTCGTAGATTTGAGCAATTTCGTTTAGCGTCGTACCTTCTGACACAACAAATTCTCGAATAATTGTCTTTCCATCGCGGAGGCAGTAGAAAATCTGAAGCGAACTCATTGCACCACTAAGACGATAAGTACCCGCCTTTAGATCCCGACTTGTACCGGTAAATCGGGTTAGCAGACTGAAAGCTAACGGTGTCCGAATCAGATTCTTACGCGCTAAATCCTCAGCAATCAAACGAGAGCTTCTACCTAACTTTACCTGAAAAATAATAGGTTCAGCGTTACTTTGCATCGGTCGGAATACCAAAAATACGATGGCGGTTGAAACCAAAATGACGGTGGTAATCAAAATAAGTAAAACCGCGACTCTATGCATTGTTGGGCAAATTATGCGGTCGGTGAAACCGGCTCAGATATCCTTCAAGAATCAAGACTGCCGCGATTTGATCAACAACTTTCTTTCGCCTTTTCTTGCGGTTTGTAGCCGTTGTTTGAAAAATACGTTCCGCTTCAACTGTTGTTAGTCTTTCATCCCAAAAAACAATTTTTGCTTTCGTATTCTTCTCCAGCCTTCTAGAAAATCCCTGTACCTTTTCAGCTTGGATACCGATTTCGCCATTAAGCCGCTTTGGCAAACCAATAACTATTGTTTCAACATCTTTCTCAGTAACAACCCGACACAAATTCTGAATGTCCTTTTTGACACCAATCCGTTCAATCGTCTGGAAAGGATGTGCAAACAAGAGATCTTCACTGATAGCTATACCTATCCTTATATCGCCTACGTCTAGCCCCAAGATGCTCATGTCTTTATAGATCCATATTAGTTAGATGACAAATTTAAAATCCCTCAGAGGTCACGAAATAAAGGTTCAGAACCAATGCCAAGGTAGGATCAGGTCGGTCTGACCACCTGTGATAATCGCCTTTGGGCACTCTTCCAAATACACATTGTGCTTCCTAGTGGCCACAAGTTCGGACAGGTTTACTGAGGGACATGAGAATGGATGTGTATCATAATAATCTTCCCAACCAAAAAAACAGCGGCACAGAATGCCGCTCGACCGGAAATCAATAATAGCATTCACTCATACAAGTGTCAAGAACAAACCTTCTCGTAACGATAGCTTCAAGTTTTTACTTGAAATTCAAATCTGCACATGATATCATGCCGAGTGGATTAGTCGATAGGAATTATTCTTTCGAGAAGGTTATAGTAATGGTTATTTCCTCGGTGTCAGCGGGCTTAGTACAAGAAGCGCGTAGATTTTCGACAGAGAACCAATCGCGGTTAGAAAGAACTACTGAAAGCCGTCTGAGAACTGAGCGCCGAGATTTTGTTACAGAAACCAGTCAAACAGATTCAGTTTCCGAACCGGATCGCATCGTTTCGATTGCAGAATATCTTGCGCCTGATTCCCCCGAAGTTCAAGAACAACTGTCCTCGCTTGCCCCTGCATTGAACGCACCCATCAATGAACAGTTGCGTGATGCTCTTAATCTTTCAGATCAATCGGATAAAGGGCAAGATAATTACAGTAGCGTTCAACCTTCAATTTCCGCTTACAGTACTACCCTCAATGGTAATAACCGAATGAACCGCGCACATTCTGCCAACCTTAGTTCGCGATCTATCAATAACCTGTTTGAGGTTGCCAACCTCATCAGCAGACAGGAGTCACTTTACAACGCTGTCATCCCTCCCTTAATCTCAATCACCACGGGCATTTCCGCCAATGGAACTACGGTTAATCGGCGCCTCTAACTTTCCCCTATATTAATAACTTTTGAATAAACAAGGGAAAAATCGTAAAGGTATAACCCTTCGTTCCATCATACTTTCCGCTTTCATCATTCCGCCTAATGCATATTTCTTAATTAATAACCACGTCTACCTAAGTGGGCTTCCAACCACTATTTCGCTTTTTTACAACGTCATTATTATCCTGACTGTCGTTATCTTCATTAATTTTGGCATTAAGTTGATAATTCCAGAAGGTGGGCTTAGTCGCGGAGAACTACTCACCGTCTACGTCATGCTGTCAATCGCGTCAGCGATGGCAGGTCACGATATGCTACAAACAGTCGTACCTGCATTAACACATGCGTTTTGGTATGCAACTCCTGAAAATGATTGGCAACAGCTTTTCTGGCGTTATCTACCGAATTGGTTAACGATGGAAATTTCAGATGAAATAACTCCCTACTATCTTGGCGACTCTTCGCTTTATACAAGTGGGCGGCTTTATTATTGGATCATGCCAACTTTGTGGTGGACATCATTCTTTACCGCGTTGATCGTTACTCTAGTCTGTCTAAGTATATTTTTTCAGGATCAATGGATTAGATACGAACGGCTATCGTATCCAATTGTCCACCTACCAACTGAATTGACCAATTCAAAAAACAGCCTCTTTAGCTCCCGATTGATGTGGACAGGATTTTCGATATCAGCAAGTCTGGCAATTTTGAATGGGATCCACTATCTTGTTCCGAATTTTCCTATAGTCCCCAACCGACGATATGAAATCGGTGCGCTTTTCTTACAGAAACCGTGGAATGCTATTGGGTGGACACCTATCTATGTGTTGCCGTTTGCCATCGGTTTAGCCTTCTTCATGCCACTGGATCTCTCTTTTTCAGTCTGGTTTTTCTATTGGTTTTGGAAAGGTGTTCGAATCCTTGGTAACGCTGTCGGATTTTACGGGTTACCACGTTTCCCATATGCCGACGAACAAACAACAGGAGCCTACATTGCTATTGCGAGCTTTTCCGCCTGGGGTGCGCGCCACCATCTAAAACAGGTCTTTTCACTAAAAACGCGGGAATACAGCTGGGCAATTCTCGGATTCGTTGCTGGATTCAGTTTCCTAACTTTCTGGATGATGCGTGCCGGGATGTCGGTTGAAATTATCTTGGCTTACCTCTTAATTTACTTCACCATTGCCTTAGCCATTACACGAATAAGAGCGGAATTGGGACCGCCGACTCACGAAATGTACCAATCAACACCACACAATCTGTTGGTGCTCTCTATCGGCACTCGACGTCTAGGTCCAAGAAACCTAACCGTGATGAGTCTGTTATGGGGGTTTAATCGTGGATATCGAGCACACCCAATGCCTCATACCCTTGAAGGATTCAAACTCGCTGATATTGCCCAAATACATCGTGGTAAATTGGCATTTGCTATGATATTAGCGGCAGTTATCGGAACACTATCCGCCTATTGGGCTTTCATTGATATGTCGTATCGAAACGGAGCGGAAAATAATCCAGGATGGGGAGGGTTCAATGACCTACAAAGCTGGCTTTATTATCCTAAACCAACTAATTTTATTGCTTTACTTTTCATTGGAATCGGCGTACTGATTACCTCTGCACTTCGATTTATGCGGATAAATTTTCTGTGGTGGACACTACATCCCGCTGGCTTCGCGCTCACAGGCAGCACCTGGACAGTCGGATGGTTATGGTTTTCAATTTTTATCAGTTGGTTGGTCAAATTGGTTCTGCTTAAGCAAGGGGGGATCGGCGCTTATCGTCGAGCAGTTCCCTTTTTCATGGGATTACTGTTTGGAGATTATCTTATCGGTGGTAGTTGGATAATCATACGGCAAATATTTAACGTTAACACTTATGTGTTTTGGCGTTAAATATTTGTGGGTAGGTATGATAGCTGCCACCTTGGCGGATTTAAATAGGACAGAGGGCCAATAACCTCCCAATGTTGGTGGGGCAATCAAATCTATTTGGAAACAGAATCATGTCGGTTTCGCCATACCGATAAGGTTAGTCGAGGTTGGTTAGGAGTGCAACTTAACCAACCACCGGGTGGCGTGCGAATAACCCAAGTTATTCCCGATAGTCCAGCTGATCTTTTCGGGATCCAACCTGCCGATGAAATTATCTCCTTTAATGGAAAACAGATAAAAACTTTTCGGCAACTTCAAGGACTTGTTGCCAGCCTCAAGCCAAGTACAAGGGTGACTCTAACCCATTAGTCGGAACGCAGAAATCCTTGAGATTGATTTGGCACTTGGCGAACTAAATATGGAACGTTAGGAAAATGACACCAGATCAATCAACTAGTACAACCTGTGTCCAAAAATCACATCAGAGTTTCTTCTTCACTGACACGCCTCTGCCCGCTTCCATGTAGTTCAGCGGATTCAATTGTTGGTTCCGATTCTCCAGCTTCAACCATCCGTCGGATAAGACGTGCCCGCATGACATCTCGCACACCTAAATGCGAGTTTAATCCAATTAGATTTCGTAGCTCGTATGGGTCTGCTTTCAGATCATAAAGATACTGTTCGATGTAACGGTCTGATCCAGCATCTCTGCCGCCGCTCTTATCTGGAGCATCAACCGCATATTTCCACCGATGCGTTCGCACAGCACGCCCGACTTGCGCCTCACTAATCTGCGTGAATATTTCTTGTGGCCAATCATCTCGATTGCCCCTGATTAAGGGTAGAATAGACGAACCTTGCATGTTATCGGGAACTGGAATTCCCGCGACGTCAAGCAATGTTGGCGGTAGATCAATTAAACTTACCAACTCAGGAATTTCGCCACCACTGGTAAAAGCACCTCCATGAAACGCGGTTGGGACACGGATAGAGCTTTCATGTGCCGATCTTTTATATTCCGAATTCCTGGTTTTGAAATGACACCCATGATCAGATGTAAAAAGTACGATGGTATCGTCCTGCATCCCTAAACTTTTGAGTGCGTCAAGCAATCGCCCAAAAGCCTCATCAAGCCGTTTGACCATTCCGTAGTATCCAGCCAAGTGTTGATGAGTTGAACCACCTAATGATGCCAGATCTGGCGGAATCCATTTTCCAGCATACTGTTCCCTATAACCATCCGGTGGAGGATAATCATCCAGATGATTCTGATGGTGAGGTTCAATATACGACAAAAACAGGAAAAACGGATCAGTTTGATGATCGTCTACGTAACGAACAGCAGCATCAGTAAGCGCATCAACTCGATAACCCGGCAACTTCACCGGATTATTATCATTATCATATACCATCATATGGTAGGCATCTGAAGTAAATTCCAAGACATTGGACGCCAGCCAAAAATCATAACCGCCGCGATTAGGTTCAGTTACCGGTTCTTCTGTTGCCAAGTGCCATTTGCCGATGTAACCTGTCTGATATCCAGAATCCTTAAAATAGTGTGCCAGCGTCTTCGCTTCAGTTGGGAGGGGAATACCATTTCGAAAGCAACCAGTTGTTGTTGCATACAGACCTGTTTGCAGACACGATCTTGCCGGACCACATACAGGTTGACATGTGAACGAATGCCGCACATGGGTTCCACGCTGTGCGATTCGGTCAAAGTTTGGCATCAAATCCAACGGATTACCATGGAGACCTGAGGTGTCCCATCGTTGTTGGTCTGTAAAGAAAACAATGACATTGGGTCTATTCTTTTTTGACATGGAGTTTTTCCTATAACTCAGTGGTTCTGCAAAGGCATGATTTCTTTCATTTTACGCCATCCAATAAGTTCAATACCAAGATCGTCGATTAAGTTTTTCAGTTCCGGATCAGTAAAAATACGAAATTCATCATAACGCCTCTGCCAAGCATTTGTGATGTTTTGGATCTCTGTATCGTTTCCAGCCAGATGGACAATGATCTGGTTAACTCCAGGCTTAATATCTCGGATAGCTCGGTAATAAGCAGCTTTTCGGATTTCGTAGGAGTTTCCATCTTCACCAGTATTCAAATGATTAAGCAAAGGAACTTTTGTCGCATATATTTCCTGAATGGTAGATTCTGAATAAGATATGTTTCGTTCCTCCAGCAATTTCTTGACCTCAGGATCTGCGGGATCCACCATCATGGGCGGAATCCCATATTCAAGTGCAACCTTCAAGTAAACCCGCAGAAATCCCGAGGTGGCAAACAAAGTTCCCATATGCGAATCGATATGGGTAGGATTGATCCCAAATGCAATTGCCCGATCAATTTGCGCCCGTATTTCTAACTCAACTTCTTGCGTTGTGGCATGACCAACAACATTTTCTACAGATTTCCACAGATACCCTTCTTCATCAATCAACCCTGGTACCTTGCTGGGATCAGCAACTGGACGCCAACGATAGTGTTTCCATTCACTCGTCAGTGTCAGATGCAAACCGAGATCTATTTCTGGATGCTGTCGAGCAAATTCTGCCATTTCTAAAAACCATGGACATGGCACCATAATGGCAGCAGACGAGACAATCCCTTTTTGCAAAGCATCCAGAGTTGCGCTGTTCACCGAATGAGACATACCAGCATCATCAGCATGAATGATCAGCAATTTAGCATCCGCCGGATAAACCAGCCTCTTCAAAGTTATATCAACGCTCAGAGGCTGAATACTAAGAAAAGAGCAGATAATCAGACTAGAAACAGTAATCCCAAGCACAAGCTAATCTGTCCCCTTAGATTCACCTGAACTGCCCTTAGATTCACCTGAACTGCCCTTAGATTCACCTGAACTGCCCTTAGATTCAC
>DTUY01000167.1:30548-33835 GCA_012963885.1 Candidatus Poribacteria bacterium
CCCTTAGATTCACCTGAACTGCCCTTAGATTCACCTGAACTGCCCTTAGATTCACCACTATCTGATTTACTTTTACCATCACTGCTTCCGCTAGCGGCTTCCTTATCCTTCTTAGCAGCTTCCTTGTATCCATCACCTCGGTAATCCGTAATATAGAAACCAGATCCCTTGAAAATCAAACCTGCACCTGAACTGATCAACCTCTTCACATTCCCCTCACATTCAGGACAGGACTCAAGTGGATCGTCTTTCATTGACTGAAATGCTTCAAATTTATGATCACATTCGAGGCATTTGTACTCGTATGTAGGCATTCATTTAACTCCTTTTTAATACTAAATAATCAAAGAAACAAAGTCGTTTAGTCCGCAAGCATGAACGTTTCAACCTTTGATAAAACTAATGCTATGGCTGCCTGATCAACGCCATCAGCCACGCCATCATAACCGGATGTGCGGATCATGTCTGGCAGGTTGTTTCCAAGTTGTTCAATAGTCCAACTGACTGAATCGGGAATACCAGTCTCGTCAATTGAATGCATGTCGTTTTTTCCAGATGGATCGTAATGATAGTGAGGATTCTTTCGAAAACAATCAAAACGTAACAATTGAACTGATTTCCCATCGACATCCCCAAAAACACGAACTGAAGGTCCTCCGTCATCACCAAGAGACCGATTATCGACATGCAGTTCTACCCCTCCAACTTGAAAAATTTTTCCCTGACTCATAATACTTCTCCTCATTTGCACTTTTAAGATGCATCTCCAAAAAACTGTGCATCCACTGTCTCACCAGCATAAACCGTCTGGTTAGCAGGAATAGTAATTAAACCATTGGCTAAAACAAGCGAATAAAGGATACCTGAACCTTGATCGCCAGCAATTTTAGCATGATACCTCCCATTATGTTTTTCAATAATAGCCCGCATAAAGTTAACCCGGTTCGTATCGTTCTTAATGTCAGTTTCCAAAACGGCTTCAAATGTCGGACGTAGCAACTTAGTATATCCAGCCATCTTGAGTAACGCAGGTCGAACAAAAAGCTCAAATACGGTTAATGATGACACCGGATTTCCAGGTAAACCGAAGATGGGCTTACCATCGGCGATTCCAAAAGCTTGTGGCTTTCCTGGTTTCATGGCCACTCTCCAAAAGTTGATGTCACCTAATTTCTCAAGCACAATTTTAACAACATCATAATCGCCAACAGAAACTCCCCCACTCGTGATTAAGGCATCCGCTTGTCCAAGCGCTGAACGCAAGTTTCGCTCAAGTTCGACCACATCATCACCACAAATGCCCATGTCAATGACTTCGAATCCAGCCTCAACAAGTTGGGCACAGATCCCATAACGGTTACTATCTCGGATCTTTCCCGGTTTTAATTCTGCACCTAGTGGTGTCAACTCATCTCCAGTAGAAACAACCGCCACTTTAGGAGGTTGATATCTATCAACCTCCGAGATGTTAAGGGAAGCCAACATGGCAATTTCCTGTGGACGGATGACTTTCCCTGCTGACATAACCAAATCCCCAGTTTTGACGCTTTCACCAGCAAACCGGACATTTTGAGCTTTTGCGGCCGGATCAAAAATATCCACGCTGTCCTCTTTTGATTCCGTCTTTTCAACCATGACAACACTATCAGCTCCACTCGGCATCATAGCACCTGTCATAATACGGGTAGCCTGACCATTCTTAACCTGTTTCGCTGGCGCATAACCAGCGGGGATTGTTTCAATGACGTCCAAAGTTACCGGGTTTTCATCTGAGGCGGCCTTAACATCACCCGCGATCAACGCATATCCATCCATAGCAGAATTATCGAATGGCGGAATATTTTCATCAGCGTAGACGTTTTGAGCCAGAACAGATCCCAGGCTATCGACAATATCGCATTTTTTGGTAGGCATACGTGTCACGGCATCTAAAATTCGGGTTCGAGCTTGATCAACCGTCAGCATCATACTTTAACTTTATCCTTCCTCAACAATAAAATCCAGTGCATGGTTGTTACGACAGATCAATTCCCCTTGAGCATCAATCTCAACCACTTGCACTTTGGAATTCAATACTAATTCAAAAGGGGATGAGTCTTCCAATTCAAATACCCCAGAGTAGCTGAAAAAGTTGAGACCTTCCAGCGCCCGATTTTTCCGATACGTCAATAGTCCATGTGTACCAACGATAATTGAACGGGTATTTGAAGTCAGCATAAGTTCAATTTTTCTGTTATCCTCCAATTCAAACATCCCAAATTTAGTAGAAAACAATACAACATCTGTTTCCGTTAAATGTGTCCTTGACGGAGCTGTCTGTTCCTCAACACGCATGTCAACTAAGGTAGCATAAGCGCGATCAACAGGATTCAGCTTCTCGTTGTATAACCATTTTCCCCCTTTGCAGCCCCAATGACAACGATAATCCCCAACTAAACAAGGGAAATGTTCATTATCCTTATTGGTTCCTCAATTTCAATAATCCCCAAAAGCACAAACAGAAGACAGAAGGTAAAAACGATAAGGCCTATAATCAAGACACTAAAAGCAATTGCCTTCATCGGATTTTTTATTCGACCAGCAGAAATTATGCTGTGATAGACTAAATTCTATCGCTAAAAATCATAACACTTTCACCTAACACGGTCAACAGAAAATGCGGAACTGAACGTTCTGAACAAACGGGACAACCCACCCAGGTTACGATAGACTTACGAAAAGAGATGAGGTAAAGTATTGTTAGAAAAATTGGATGTTCGAACACAAAGAAAAACTGAATTTGTTTCCATCACCAAACAGATCCAACAAATCGTTAAAAGGAACCAAATTCAAAGTGGTATCTGCCATATATACGTACCACATACGACTGCCGGCATCACAATTAATGAGAGTGCCGATCCGATGGTATCACACGACATTCTGTTAATTATCGATGAGATTATTCCATTTGTTGATCGCCGTTATCAGCATATGGAAGACAATTCAGCAGCTCATGTTAAAGCTAGTCTTTTCGGTAGTTCCGAGCCAGTTATCATAGAAAATGAGAAACTGGTTCTTGGCACCTGGCAGGGGATTTTCTTTTGTGAGTTTGATGGACCGAGAAACAGAGAAATTTATGTGAAAATCCTTGAGGGATAAGAATGAAAAGAGAAAGTGCATCTCCACATAAAAACAGGTGGGTCTCTATCGCCTCGATCCTTACTGTTTCTTGCTGGCCCGGATGTGGATCAACCGATCTTGATGTCAACATTTTCTTACTTAACACTGAGTTCTTCTTTGACAATCTA
>DTUY01000167.1:33935-57031 GCA_012963885.1 Candidatus Poribacteria bacterium
CAATCTAGTAGGATTAGCTGAAGTTGAGAATCGCGCTGTGGTGGTAAAGGTGAAATCTCACCTGAAAAAACCATAAGGAATAGCAGGCCATCTTTGAGGAAGGGCAAGACTCCTATACTGGACAGGATGTCGCAATCCTGACAAAATTCCCAGCCGTCAAAAGCAGTATCACGAATTTCCCTGATCAACGCGAAAATTATATGGTAGACGGTCATGAAAAATCTGTTCGACCATCAAAAATTCTGGGAGTGGAATTGAAGACTGAAGGCCAACCGACTTACGTTCTGATTACACATCCCATTTCTCGCATTCTTAAAAACGATGCTAAAAGACTATCCCAAGCAATGGTCGTCAGACGTCAAGCCATTAAAGGACTAACCGCTAATAAAAACATCATCATCATGGACGACATGAACGATACCCCTGGAACACTAGCAATTCAAAAATTACGAGGACTTGACGATACATGGGCAAACATGATCCAAACAGCAGAATCAGTTGATCTGGCAAACAGGTTCACCTACGTTTACCAAAACGAGAAAAATCTGCTCGATCACATACTAATCATTCCAAGTTTTCAGGATGAGTTCCTGCGAATCGATAAGGAAAGAAGATGCCAGATTTTCGATGTCGATTTATCTAATCATCGCGCTATGATGGTACGGTTAAGATTTGCTAATTAAGGAACAACAACTGTCATTCCTTGATTAACCATTTCAATTTTAGCGGGTACCGGCCCAATGAGCTCACCATCGGCATAGAGTTTAAGCGGTGGATCTGTATCGATACATAAGGTTCGAGTCCGATGTATTTGTACATCGGGATGATTGATGTGCCCGCCCCAATATAGCGTGACAAGCATTCGCAAAATTGTTAAATTGGGTATCGGATTAACAATACAGACATCAAACAACCCATCGTCTACAACTGCGTCCGGCAGAATCTTCATACCACCGCCATAGCTAGAAGTGATTCCTACTGATGTCAACAGAATCTTTCCTTCCAGTATACCAAAATCACCTTCGATTCGAGCATCCGGAGGATCAAATTTAGACAATGTTGTAATGGCTTTCTGGACGTAAGCAAGTGTTCCAGATAAGATCGAACCTTCCTCTGTAACTCGACGACCGACTTCCGCATCGTAGCCGCAGGTTGCAATGGTATGAAAAATTTTATCTCCAATCTTTCCCAGATCGATCTGACGCGTCTGCTGAGCTAGCAAAACCTCAATTGCTTGAATCGGATTTTTGGGGATCCGAAGAGCGGATGCCAGATCGTTTCCTTTTCCACAGGGAATCAGACCAAGGATAATATCCCGCCGCGGGCCAATAGCATTGACAATTTCATGTATAGTTCCGTCACCACCACAAGCAATTAACCATCGTATTCCTGTTGAAATCGCATCCTGCGCTAACTGATTTGCGTGACCAGGCCCAGTCGTAAGAACTAATTCTCCTTCAAATCCAGCAGCTTCAAGCTTTTTCAGAGCGATTTCAGAAAATTTCCGACCTCTCCCTTTTCCAGAGATTGGATTGGCGATTAGCCTGAAGGTTGACAGATTCACTCTCATGCTCGAAAATTTCATGACTGCCCTCTTGACCAACTAAGGTTCGTTAGTCGAGAAAAATTGTGTTGTTCAGTTTGAATCCAGGTATTCCCAACACACTAACAACAGCATTTACGATACGGTGTCCAATTCCAGGAGGAATATAAACAATGGTACCAGGAGATAACTCAATTTTCTGATGAACGGTTAAATCATCTACTTCAGGGAAGACATCAATATAACTTTCGTTTTCTTGTATATCGACCCCCAAAGCACTGGGCTCAAGGACGATATGAATCTCGTGTTGCGGTTTACCACCACCAATGGCTTGCACAGGATGATAGTGCGTCCGCGAGTTTTGATCTGTAATATGAAGGACATGGTTGTTGACACTGTTGACACCGTCCAGTTTATCTTCAGTTTCAGTGTAACAAAACCATGGCATAGTCAAAACTCGAAACTCACCAGACTTGGCGATAGCATTTCGAATATAATTTAAGCGCCTGGCAGTTGTCACGTGCGTCATGAATATACTGGTATCTTCAATCCACCAATACCGAAATTTACCGCGAACACGTACCGGTTCGTCAGCCGTAACTGTCAGTTGATCGCCAACCTTGATCGATTCAAAAGATCCTGCTTGCTTTGTCGACCAACCCATCTGTGAGTAGTTTTCCAGAAGCAATTCAAAAGATCGGCGAACTTTAGGACGACTTGTCCAGTTGACTCGATCGATCCCTGTTTCCACCATTAGCCGGATTTCATTGGAAATATCACCAATTGTAATCTCCCCATCAAACCGGCTCAAAACCGATTTAACGGGCAACAGAACTGCTGGATGTAGTGTATCCAGATTTTCTGCGATTGATTGCAATATGGGTAAATTTTCGGCATCAACTTTCTCGCTCGTATAACAGTCAGGTAGTTTTTCTCCATCACCTTCCTGTGTTCGGTAACCAACATCAAGATAGGCTTCGCCTTCTCCTTTCTCGATCCAGATGAATCGAATTCCTTCGTGCTGAGCGACAAATTCCCCTTCACCCTCAAACTCATCACAACCTATTTTTAATTCAGGATGCTCATCATAGAATCTATCATAAATAGGCCTAAGACTTTTGGGGTCATCCATGTGTCCAACAACAACTTTAGGCATTTGGTATTCCCTAATTAAACTTTAATTCTTCATTTTATCTAAACATAACGAACCGTACTAACAACAGGTCATCGATTAATCTTGACGACCCACCCCTTTGTCGTAGCGGGACTATACTCACCGCCACGTAGATATTTTGACGTATGCCAGAGACAGATTCTATCTCCACTCGGAAGCCATTCAACAGCAGTCAGGTGCTTCTTCGTCCGAGCAATAGCGACCATTTGATTTGTTTCAAGTTCAAGTAACCAAACCTTCCACTGGATTCCCATACAGTCCTCTCGTTCCATAAAGACAACTCGATTTCCTGTAGGCGACCACGAGGGAGAAGTATGTTTAATAATTCTTTCCTGATTGGGCAAACTCACACTGGTCAGGTGTATCCTTTTATCAAGCACCGGATCACGCTTCAAGTTTCCTGTTGTGACATACATCATTCTAGACGTATCCTGTGACCACAAAATCTGTCCAACTCGTTGAGACTGGGTAAAAAATTCCCTTGATTTTCGACCATTAATTTCGTAGATCCGCACACTGGCGTATCCATCCTTAAAATATTGACGATCCATACCGAGAGCAAGGTATTGTCCATTCGGTGACCATACTGGCGGATTCAGGTAGGTAAATGTGCTAATCTTTCCTTCAATCGGAATACCAACAACTTCTTTTAGGCCTGTTTTATCCATATTAATAAGGTAAATTGTATCAACACCTTCTTCCCATCGACGAAAGGCAACCTGATTTGCTATTGGTGACCACGCCGGCGCGTCCCCTTTTATCAACCGGGTCAGGTTTTTGGCAAATTGATCGATCACCCAAACATAGCTTTCACCTTGATGATATGCCTCAAAAGTAATAAAGTTACCATCAAGAGACCATGAAAGATTAGGATTGTAAAAATCACCATGGCATAACCGTCTTGACTTATTCGAGATTGGATCCATGATCCACAGTTCACTAGCTTTCCAGTACTGACCAGATAGATTTTTCCGCCGCAAAAAAGCGATAAGACGTCCATTTGGTGACCAATGTGGTGACTCAGCGCCTTTAATAAGTTTAAACGTTTCGATATTTGAACAAACAACTGTGTTAAACAGTATTCCATCTGTTTGATCAAAAATACCGATTGACTGCCAATCAACCCAACCACTTTCTCCGCTGGGCAACGCAATTTGATAAAATAAAATGTTTCGATTAATAATATCAACTTCTACACCGTCGTTCAGTTGCAGCTTGACCTGTTCAAGCCCAGCGGTTTCGTAAACTTTTCTGTTATCGGATATTATCGTACCGGTTCTTCCCGGTTTCCGTTTCACTTGTTGCCGAGTACCTGTGTCATTTTCAAAGGCATAAATATAGCCATCACAAGAAGCTACATAGAGCATACCATCTGAAATTGCGGGTACTGCATCGATATATCCGTCCGTTTTATATGACCAGATATGTTCCTTTGAACCGATGTCAATCGCGTAAATCTTATTATCGCGAGCACCTATATAGGCAACATTATTTGCAGAAACCGCCAAGCTCTGTGAAAATGGAATGAGGTTCCGCCACTGACCGGTTTGATGCATGACCGTTAACGGTGTTAACCTACCTTGTCTGCAAACATAGTCTGTTCCATCAATTCGTACTCTACGCCGAATTGATCGTGTAAGTTCACCAGTGACTGCATTAAACGCATAAATTTTATCGCTATAAGCTCCAAAGTAAATCTGACCAAGTGATGCTATCGGCGGTGTATCAATCCATGATTGCGATTTGTATTGCCAAATTTTATCCCCTGTTTCGGCGGATAAGGCATAAATTACGTTATTAGCAGTACTAAAAAAAATCCGATTGTTCCAGAATACTGCTGCGTTACGGATACTCCCCCCAACACGAAACGTCCATTTAACCTTCCATACTTTGGCATCTAGTGCATAAAGAATTCCATCGTTAGATCCAACGTAGACAGTTTCATTGACAACAATCGGACTTGCTTGTACTTTGCCGCCCGTCTTAAATTTCCAACGCAGACAAAGAGGCGGTTTCAGATTAACATCTGTGCTATGGCCTGAGAACTGGAGATTGGCCATAAACATAGACCAATCTTTTGCCGAGATGGGTTGATCGGTAATTTGAGGCAACAGATGGTCAGATTCAGCAGATTTAGAAGCAGAGGTTTTAGTCCTCTGATCCGTACATCCCAGAACAATTGACTGTAAGAAACATAAAAAAAGAATGGTGCGGAAATTCAAAAGATCCAGCATTTTACAAACAGAGGGGCAAAAGACACCGGGAGCAAGAACCTTCTGCTCCCGGTAACATAATTCAATATTAAAACTAGATTTGATCTAAACCATGCCGCGTTTTCGAAAAGCCTCAAAACTAATTTTTGCACTCTCCATTGATGGCCGGTGACAACGGTCCTGTTCTACCACATACCACTGGGCATTGACCTCTTCACAGGCAGCAAAAATATCATCCCAA
Source organism: Candidatus Poribacteria bacterium (assembly GCA_012963885.1). GTDB lineage: Bacteria > Poribacteria > WGA-4E > WGA-4E > UBA9662 > UBA9662. The sequence goes on from DTUY01000167.1 coordinate 39,107, forward strand.
TCCAAAACGCCATGACCAACTTCAGTGAAATCTTTATTTGCATCCATATCCTTAATATGAACCAGTGGACATCGGTTCGGATATTGACGCAGGTAGGTTGCCGGATTGACATCGGCGTATTGTACCCAGAAGACGTCAATCTGTGCGTAGACAAGTTGAGGCTCGGTAGATTCATAAAAAAGATCTAATGTATAACGATCATCAATTTTTTGGAACTCATGCGCGTGATTATGAAAATAGAAATGAAGACCTTGCTCCTTTAATACTAATCCAAGTTCATTACTATATTTTGCCGCAGCCAAGAGGCTCTTGCTATCGGAAGGAAATCCAGCGGGCGACATCGAAGATCCTCCAACATAATTACAATTAATGGTTTTATGAAATGCCACCACTTGATCGATGTCATCAAAGCCCGTGTGACTGCCGATACACTTCAAATTTATATCAGCAAGAACATCACGCAAAATTTCAGCGTCCAAGCCGTAGTTACCAGCAAGTTCTACGGCTTCATAGCCGATATCGGCTACTTGATGAAGAGCACCAACAAAATCCTTTTCGCATACATCCCTAACTGTATACATTTGGAGTGCGACTGGGATTCTACCCATACTGTTAACTCCTTCCTACAGTTTTCATTAATGCAAAAAGCCTACCATTTTCTAAATCCGCGAAAAATGGTAGGCTTTATTAATACAACTGTTAAATTGAAATTATCCTTTGGCAACTTCGACAATTTTTGCGAAACCCGCTTCATCATGAACCGCAATATCAGCAAGCACCTTTCGATTCAAGTCAACACCAACTTTCTTCAATCCATCAATCAACCGACTATATGATAAACCGTGCATTCTGGCAGCCGCATTAATACGGGTTATCCAAAGCCTCCTGAAATCTCTCTTTCGCGACCGACGATGCGCATATGCATAATTTAGCCCTTTTTCAACTGCGTTGATAGCAGTTCTGCGGATATTCTTACGACGTCCACGGTAGCCTTTGGCCAACTTAAGAATCTTTTTGCGACGCTGCCGCCTGATACTTCCTGTTTTAACCCTTGGCAAAACCTGCTCCTAACAAAACTATCTTGGTATCAATCTGCGGATATTCTTCACGTTACTTGGATCAACCAACGTACTCTTTCGAAGTCGTCGTTTCTGGTTCGATGATTTTGAGATAAAGAGGTGACCTGCACCCGCCCGGCGTCTACGGATTTTTCCCGTACCTGTATATCGGAGTCTTTTGGCTGCACCTTTGTGCGTCTTCATTTTTGGCATTCTAATCCTCTCTCACGTTACATCTGTTATATATTACAATTCGCTCAGTTATCGCTATGTTAAGAAGTCTTAGGAGCTAAGATTATAGCCATCAAGTTGTTTTCCATTTTAGGACCCAACTCAACCTCAGCAACATCTCCGACATCGGTAACAAGCCGATGAAGCACGTCCCGGCCCAAGTTGGTATGAAGCATTTGACGACCCCTAAAACGCACAACCGACCTTACCTTGTACCCCTTGGTCAAAAACTCACGAGCATGGCGCATTTTAAACTGATAATCGTGATCAGCCGTATCGGGCCGAAATTGAATTTCCTTTAAAATTACCTTTGCTTGCTTCTTTCGCGCTTCCTTTTCCCTTTTACTCTTTTCGTACAGGAACTTTCCATAGTCCATAACCTTACAGACAGGCGGATCAGCAGTTGGGGCGACCTCAACGAGATCCAACCCCTCATTTCCTGCAATTTCTAAGGCCTCCTGTAACGTTATTATTCCCAACTGCTCATTACTGGAACTAACAACACGCAATTCCCTAGCTCTAATTTGTCCATTAATTCTACTTTGCGGCGACTTCTTCCTGTCATCATATCTTTTTCTAATTTTCTAACACCTCCAGATTTCCTTTCCTATCTCGGGAAAATACCATATATTCTACCACAAAAAAACAGACCAATAATATCGTGCAACTATAGCATACCAAAGTGCATAGTGCAAGTAAAAGTCAGTGCTTCGACAAGCCTCTCGGTTATTTGAAACAATCTGACACATGAAAATTTTGCAGTACCATCAATTCACACCGGTTGGTTGCTTGAGTCTTAAAAACCAACATGATATAATTACGTATTGTTCCAAATTTAGGTTAAGGAGAAATCAGGATGGAAAAAATTAACACCCTCGTCTTTGCTGGCGGCAGCATCCATGATTGGAAGGGATGCAGCGAAGTAATTGTAGACGTACTTTCAGACCAAAATACATTTGAAATAACGAAAATTGAGGACGATCTGGATGCACTCATATCGCCCAACCTTGATCCGTATGATCTTATCGTGTTTTACTACACCGTTGGTGAAATTAACGATGCTCAGAAAAATGGATTACTAAATCACGTCTCGTCCGGCAAAGGATACGTTGGTATACATTCCGCCGCTGACTCATTTAGAGACTGTCCCGAATACCGATCAATGGTTGGAGGCCATTTCGTAACACATCCGCATTATCGGGAGTATCAAGTCAGTATCACGGATTCGGAACATCCCATCACGGCAGATCTGGTCGAATTCAATGTAACGGATGAGCAGTATATACTTGACTACGATCACCGTGTCAACGTCCTTGCATCAGCCCTGCATAAGGGTTCAATGATGCCTGTTGTGTGGACAAAGAATTGGGGACAGGGACGAGTTTTCTACCTTGCACTGGGACATGACATGAAAGCCTGCCAACACCAGAATTTTGCCCTTTTGTTGCAACGTGGTGCTCTGTGGGCAGGAACACTAGAAACCTAGTCTGATACTAGTAAGCAACTATAAATACAAGTTCTTTCACTCGTGAAAAAATGATCACCGACATACAAAGTCACGGTAATGACCAAATAATGCTTTTTCTCGATCATGAACAATTTAGGATTTTGCCTGCGGATTTTATTTTCAAGTTTGGACTTCGTATCGGCTTAAAGGTCAGTCATGACACTATTGTTAAACTCCTCCAAGCGGATGAAGTAATGCGAGCGAAAAATTTTGCCGTGAACCTATTACATGAAGAACAAACCTATACTAAACCAAAACTGGTAGAGGAGTTAAACCGAAAAGGCTTCAGTCAGGAAGGAATTAATGCTTCTATCGAGGATTTGGAGCGGACTGGTTTTATAAAAGACGAAACTTTTGCACGCAAGTGGATCCGTCGACGCGAGAAATCCAAACCCCGTGGAAGGAAAATGCTGAGATTGGAGCTTATAAATAAAGGAATAGATCTATCAACCATCAACCAGGTGCTGTCTAATATAGACTCCAACAAAGAATTATCCACCGCACTTCGCCTAGCAGAGAAGCAAGTTAAACGCTACAAATCACTCGAACCACATGTTGCAAAACGTAGGCTACATGGGTTTCTGACACGTCGAGGTTTTGGTTACAACACAGTAGAGCAAGTAATGCAGAAAGTGCTTTCCAGTTAATTTAATCCATTTACCAAATACCAAAGGGACGAGAAATATCAATGTGACCAGCTATTGATTTAATCTCTTGGCCACCTTCAATCAAAATGTGCACCTGTTCAATGTGATCAAGAAAATTGGCTCGAACTGTCTTTAAAATTGAACTTATCGTTAGAAACTCGGCTTTCGTTCCTCCAATATGTTTCCCGTAAAGCTCACGCGAAAAATCAAGATAGCAGGTCTTCCCGTCAATATAAGCTTCATATATCCTTGTAGCTTCCGGGATAGTAGTTTGAAACCCATTTTTTGATGCTTCAAGTAGTGCCTGAATAACATCTTTCAAGTTTTGACTAACACTGCCAGATTGATGAATTTCGATCTGTTTAGGAATAAGTTCAAATTGGTCGCTATCCAATACGAATATATCAATGGATTCTAATTCTGCTTGATAATTCTGATTAGAGACTGGGCTTAATTGTAAAGTTTCTATGTTTGATGGCTGCTTATCCTTTTTTTTTGAATTCAAATTTGTAAAAACAATAAGAATTAAAATAGCCATGGCCATAATACCGATGGTAAAAACCCCGATTTGCCTCCAACTCATTGGATTTTCATTCCCTTTCTATCAGACTATTTTCGGTTGTCAATTTCTCTTGGTATTTCTCAATAGCCCGTAACACGACAACCGATATTTGATTGAGGAATTGATCCCCCCTCAACCTTTTCAAATCAACAGGATTAGACAAGTACCCAACTTCGACTAATATTGCAGGCATATAAATGTTCTGGATCATGTTTAAAGGTAGCTCAAACATCGAAATTTTTTCGCTGAAAACACTTTCAAATTGGTTTTTGAGAATTGCAGCAAACTGACGGCTTTCTTCTAAGAAGTGATCTTGAGATAAAGGTTTTAATAGTATAAATTGATCGTTTGTGTTACCGTTTTTATCAGGATCCAAACCTATTTTTAATAAGTCGCTTCTGGTATTGTTGACGTAAATCTCTATACCTTTCCTCTCAGGAGAAAAACTCATATTACAATGTATACTGATAAAAAGCTTGGCTTCTTTTTTCCGATTGGCGAAACGAATTCGATCTTTTGCAGAAAGCGTTGTATCAGAGTCACGGGTCAGCAAGATCGTTATAGATTTATCTGATGATTCTATCTGGGACCGTTTAGCCAGTCGAAGGACCACATCCTTTTCAAGAATACCGTCTTGGCGACATCCCGCATCTTGACCACCATGACCGAGATCAATAATAGCTGTGAATTGACCGGACACGTTGTCTGTGAATAGCGAACTTTTCTCGATAACTTGCATTCGATGTAAAGTCGCATTGTAAGACACATCAAATCCATAAACTTGAGGAATCAGTTGCGTGAAGAACTCAATTGGAAGAAACAGTTTGCGCTTGAATAACAAAGGTGGATAATGGAGAGATACATTTTGCCCACCCGGCTCAATTTGAATTAAAGTTCTGTTGATACGAAGACGTATCTCCCTTTCCCTTAAAACCAAGGTCAAATTTTTTGTCAGGGGAATGTATTTTTGGGTGAGATTAGTGTCGAAAACAAGACGCAGAACTTCTGTTGACAGATACGTTGTACCTCCTGTCAGCAACGCATCTGTACGAATTATCAGCTTACCATTCTCATCAACGATGTTGATCGATTGTGCTTGTCCAAGGTACAAGTTTCCAGCAACAATAAGTAACGCAACAATCAGTTGAATAATTCGCATCGAATAAGTGCTATTTATTCATCATCCGTTTCTTCTTCAGGCTCAGGTGTTTCTCCTTCAACTGGCTCACCTTCTTCACCTTCTTCAAGACCTTCAATGTCCTCAACATCTTCAACTGGCTCGACTTCTATAATCGGTGGGACAACAGATACAATTTGTGTTTGCGAATCGTCAAGTTTTTCAATTCCCTCATCCAAGGCAATATCTTCAACACGAATTGTGTCACCGATATTCATTTCACCGATATCGACTTGAATCTCTTCAGGAATGAGCAAGGGCAAACAATTAACTGACAATTGACGGAAAGCAAATGTCAGTACCCCACCTTCCAGGACACCTGGCGCGGAGCCTACTAGCGTCATTAGCACTGGGGCTGTGACCGGTTCATCTAAGGCAATCCGTATAAAATCCGCATGGATCAAACTTCGCCTGACTGGATGTATCTGCAACTCCTTGATCAGAACAGATTCAGTACCGCACTCATCAATATTCAGACCAATAAGCGCATTCTTCCCATTAGCACGAAGAAATTGTCTGAAGGTTTGCTCGCTGATCTGAACAGGCATGGTATCCTGATCACGGCCGTATAAGATACCTGGAATTATTCCAGATCTTCTGAGAGTACGTGCTGCCCCCTTTCCAAAAGCATTCCGTTTTTGTACTACTAATTCTACTTGCCTCATTAAATAATTTTCCTCGATTCGTTAAACTTTCCTAGAATATAAAGGAACCGCAGCTCTGCGCTTAGCCATGGTTGTGTGAAATTGCATATTGGAATAAAGAATATAAACTGGGCGGGTAGGATTCGAACCTACGAATGTCGGCTCCAAAGGCCGATGCCTTAGCCACTTGGCGACCGCCCATCAAGCAATTTCCAATCCAAACGGGCTTGTGTGTGTTGCTATACAAGTCGAAAATTTACTTTTCAATACCTCAGCAGACTTGACAGTTTCTATGTCACTATGCATTATTGCGAATACCGTTGCACCACTGCCAGACATAAGAGAACCATAACTTTCAGGCAAACTACCTAGTTTATTCCTCAAAGTCGCAACGATTGGGTAAGATTGGAAAACTGAACTTTCTAGACAATTATATAGTGACTGAGATACTTCTTCCAAATCACCCTCTTTGACATGCTTGGCACTAATTCTAACATCTCTTAGTTGACGGGATAATCCTAAATTCAAACCTTGGTAAGCTGAAGCAGCCGAAATTTCCAGACCGGGGTTTACAAGTAGAATAGGAACGTCTTCTAAAGGAGAAATTGTCGTCAAATTTTCTCCAACACCACGCCCAACTGCAGCCCCACCTGTCAGGCAAAACGGCACATCTGCCCCCAACCTTAACCCGATTTTTTTTAAACCTTCAAGATTTAACCCTGATTCGAAGAGCTTGTTCATACCTAGAAGCACTGCGGCAGCATCCGCGCTCCCACCAGCCAGTCCCGAAGCGACAGGAATACGCTTCTTTATTTTAATATCAATTCCGCCCGTTGTAGGTACTTGCTGGCAAAACAACTCCGCTGCCTGATATGCAAGATTCCGATTGTCCGATGGAATTCTTGCGTCATGGCAAGAAACTCGAATTCTTGCGTCACAACGTTTTATAATATCGACATCGTCATGCAGCGCCAGCGAATGAAAAATGGTTTCGATTTCATGGTACCCATCTACACGCTTTCTAATAACCTCAAGATGTAAGTTAATCTTCGCATGCGCATGAACACATACAGAATCGATAGCATCACCTACTAAAAAAGCTAATCCGCTGGGATCTGCTCCGAGTCACCGACAACTAAATCTTCTGCTATGATTGCTTCTTCCTCTCGGGGCAGTTTCCTTTCCGAAACTTCAATCGATTTAAAACGGGGGAGTCCAGTACCAGCCGGAATCAGATGCCCCATAATTACATTCTCTTTCAAACCTCTGAGATAGTCTTTTTTACCGATGGCAGACGCTTTGGTAAGAACAGAAGTCGTTTGTTGAAAAGAAGCAGCAGACACAAAACTTTCGGTTGAGAGAGCAGCTTTTGTAATACCTTGCAAGATAACTTTGGCGCTAGCCTCCTCACCACCTTCTTCTCTAGTTTTACTATTCATGGCATGGAAAATCAATCGATCAACTTCTTCCTCACCAAGAAACTCTGTATCACCTGGTTCACCAATCTCCACCTTACCTAGCATCTGCCGGATAACCGTTTCAATATGCTTGTCATTAATCCGCTCTCCCTGTGCACGATAGACCTTTTGGACCTCGCTAACCAAGTAGTTTTGAACAGCCTCTTCGCCCTGAATAGACAAGATATCATGCGGATTAATTGGACCATCTGTCAATTGTTCGCCGGATCTCACCTCTTCCCCTTCTTGAAAGTGTAAATGCTTACCCACAGGAATTCGATAGGTTTCACTTTCAAGATCAGTCTCCGGATTAATAATTTTCAGAACACGCATTCCTCGGCTAATCCCCTGAAGATGAATCTTTCCATCAATGGTAGCGATAAAAGCTGCGTCCTTCGGTTTTCGAGCTTCAAATAACTCCGTCACACGTGGAAGACCACTTACGATATCACTACTCTTTGAAGCTTCAAAAGGAAGGCGCGCTAAAACATCTCCTCTATCGACCGAATCCCCATCTTTTATAGTAGACATATGAGCACCCGTTGGGAGTGGGTAGTAGCCCAAACACTTACGAACTTTAATAGTTTTGTCTGGTTTTTCGGCAGCCTCAAGCTTGCCTCTAATCTTACCTTCTACATTTTTACCGGAATCAATAGCTCTCTTAAAAAGCCTTTCAGTCTTGTTACCATCAAAAAGCTTAGCATACTTTTTGTCGCTAACAAGCTTGTCATATAACAAAGATCTTTTTTCGACTTCTAATGAACTAGCTAACTGTTCTTCTGCCTCATCTTTTTCAGACAACTCCCCTTCTGAAGCTTCTTCGACTTCATCAAAAAGCTTGGCATACTTTTTGTCACCAAAGAGCTTGTCAAGCAAAGGAGACTTATCATCTCTATTTTGACCCAATACTTTTAAAATTTGATCCGCTATTTTTTCATTTTCCGGATCAATAACACTATTAGCTGGAACAATAATTCGATCTTCTTGATCCACTAAGTCTTCAATGATCAACGCCCTTTTCAAAAACTGAAGACTAGCAGCCTTATTATTACCAGTTTGCTTGCATTCTTTAAGATACTGTTTAGCAATTTCCGGTGTGTTTCCAATAGCTATTGTATCTTTATCAGACAAACTTATTTCAGATACATCTTCAGGATGTATCAAAATTTCTGGTAAGTCATCTTTATAATCACCAATCACCTGTTCAGACATCCCGCTACTTTTATCGACTTCTTGATTTACATTTTGCTCAACATTCCTAAAGTAAGCAATTCCCTTATCCCGAGCAAATATGGGTTCATAAGGATCTGATTCAAAAAGCGGATCGCCCTTTAATATTTCATCTCCTTCCTTTACCAAAAGGCGAGCCCCGGTTGGAAGTTTTCGGCTCCACAGTTCACGTTCTGTTTTGGGATCAATGATTTTCAATTCCGCGTTTCGAGACATTACGCTATTTATCTTTGTGCTTTGAGGAATGACAGTGTCAATATCATCACTAAGCTTAACTTTCCCACTATTATTTGCAAGAATTCTAGATTCGACTTCCCCACTTACTGTACCTCCAGTGTGGAAGGTACGCATCGTTAACTGCGTTCCCGGCTCACCGATTGACTGAGCAGCTATAATCCCAACAGCTTCTCCTATATCAACTGGTTGACCATTCGAAAGATCTGCTCCGTAGCACTTGACGCAGAGTCCAGACCCCTTTGCTTCACAAGTTAGCGGAGAACGCACTTTGATTTCAGAAACAGCGGCTTCACGAATAAACCCAGCTTCTTCGTGGCTAATAATTTGATCTCTGCCGACAATAGTTTCCCCTGTGTCAGGATCTGTGACTTCCTCAGCGGGATATCGCCCCATAACACGCTCTGATAATTCCTGGTCGTCATCTTCACCACTATTTTTGATTATACCGTTAAGGGTTCCACAGTCATATACAGTGATCATATTATCCTGCGCCACATCAACCAATTTCCTGGTTAGATACCCACTGCTGGCAGTTTTAATAGCAGTATCAGCCAGCCCCTTTCTGGCACCGTGAGTCGAGATGAAGTATTCTAGAACAGACAGTCCTTCACGGAAGCAAGATTCGATTGGATGCTCAATAATTTCCCCAGAAGGCTTAGCCATCAGTCCACGCAGCCCACTGATTTGACGAATAGGTTCTCTTTTACTCCGTGCACCGGAATTTGCCATAATATGAACAGGATTAAATCCCTCAACCTCACCATCTTTTTTCAATTCTTCAAAAAGCGCGTCTTCTATCCGGCTGATCAAACCACGCCAGATATCAACTACCCTATTGTAGCGTTCGCCACCACTCATCAACCCCTTCTGGAAGTCTGACTCAATCTGAGATACATCTACCCATGCCTCATCCAGCATTTCTTTTTTGCGTTTAGGAATAATCATATCCTGAATACCAATCGAAATTCCGGAGATGGTCGCATAATGGAATCCCAATTCCTTAAGCTCATGCAGAAACCCAACCGTTCTTCGGTTACCAATTTCATAAAAACAACGAGAGACTAAATCGGACAATTCACTAGCATGCATTTCTTGATTAACGAATGGAAGGTTTCGACCAGTTTCAGAATCTTCAAACAATAATCCATCTGGAACAACCTGATTGAATTTGATACGACCAACAGTGGTTAGAATTGGCTTTCCTGCTTCTTCTTCGACTTCAGCAAAAAGCGTGACATACTTTTTGTCGCTAAAAAGCTTGGCACATAACAAAGATTTTTCTTTAGCTTCTTTAACTTTTAATGCAAGCTTAAGCTCATCCTCAATCTCATTTTTTACGTTTTCACCGGTATCAATAGCTTTTTTAAAAAGCTTTTCAGTCTTTTTATCAGCAAAAAGCGTGGCATACCTTTTGTCGCTAAAAAGCTTAGCACATAACAAAGACTTAGCATCTCCATTTTCACCCAATACCTTTTCTTTATCAAAATAAAGGTTAACAGACTCGTGGAGTTCAAGACTTCCTTGCTCATGGGCAAAAATTGCCTCATCCTGATCTCTGAAACTGCGTATCGGATGACCATTGGTTGAGAGAGGAACAGTTTTCGTAAGAAAACTACATCCTAAAACAATATCAAGATCGGGCACAGCAATAGGGCGACCATGAGCAGGCTTTAGCACATTGCGAGAAGCCATCATCAGAAGTTTAGCTTCAATTTGCGCCTCCACACTAAGCGGCAGATGAACAGCCATTTGATCCCCATCGAAATCGGCGTTAAAAGCCTTACAGACGAGAGGATGGATTCGGATTGCTCGCCCTTCAACAAGCTGCGGTTCAAACGCCTGTATTCCTAGGCGGTGAAGCGTGGGCGCCCGGTTCAGCAGAACAGGGTGACCTTCAATAACTTCCTCAAGTACTTCCCATACTTTCGGAGACATATTCTCTGTCATGGTCTTTGCTTTTTTGATCGTTTGGGCATAATTGCGTTCTTGAAGTTTTCGGATGATAAATGGCTTGAACAGTTCAACAGCCATCTCTTTCGGAATTCCACATTGATGCAACTGCAATTCAGGGCCAACGACAATAACACTTCGCCCAGAATAATCTACGCGTTTACCCAGAAGGTTTTGACGGAAACGCCCAACTTTCCCTTTTAGCATATCAGATAGCGACTTTAATGGCCGCGTCCCGGGACCACGTACAACCCGACCATGTCGACCATTATCAATCAGAGCATCAACCGCCTCCTGCAACATCCGTTTTTCATTCCGAATAATAACTTCAGGCGCATGAAGTTCCATTAACCGCTTGAGGCGATTATTTCTATTAATAACACGACGGTATAAGTCATTTAAATCACTTGTGGCAAACCGCCCCCCATCCAAAGCAACGAGCGGACGAAGATCCGGTGAAATAACAGGGATAACCTCTAAAATCATCCATTCCGGTCGGTTACCAGACTTCTTAAACCCGGTAACAAGCTGAAGTCGTTTGACGAGTTTCTTCTTCTTTTGTTTGCTCGAGGAGACTGCAAGTTGTTGGCGAAGATCCTGTTCCTCCTCCTCAAGATCAATCTTTTCAAGCAGCTCTCGTATAGAGTCGGCCCCCATACCAGCACGAAATTCAGTTGGGTAGTCCGTCTTCCATTGGATGTATTCTGCTTCAGACAGTACCTGTCCGACTTGTAAATACTCAGCGCCACTTTTTTTCTTAGAAATTGATTCATCATCGGTTACGGAAAGTGTTAGATTTCCTTCAACTTCAAGAACAAGATACGACTCATAATAAATTATACGTTCCAGAACACGAAGGGATAGATCCAGAAACAAACCGATTCGAGATGGAAGTCCCTTGAAAAACCATACGTGTGATACCGGCGCCGCCAGTTCAATATATCCCATCCTTTCACGCCGGACTTTCGATTCCGTTACCTCAACACCACACCGGTCACAGATTTGATCTTTATGCTTAATACGCTTATATTTTCCGCACTGACACTCCCAATTCTTCACCGGCCCGAAAATAGCTTCGCAAAACAGACCATCCCGCTCAGGTTTAAAAGTTCGATAATTAATTGTTTCAGGTTTCTTTACTTCGCCAAAATTTGTCTTATTTATACTAGAAGGCATGGGTTTGGACAGGGACGCTTTTGCCCACCCTCGGATTTGCTCCGGCGCCGCTATTTTTATAGAAATTGAATCAAAATCGTTGAGGTTCTTCTTATTGAGGTTCTTATTCAAGATAATATCCCCTAATTATATATAATTTACAAGCACATAATGATGCACCAAATAATTTAGTTAAGTAAAGGCATTGCTCTCTAGAAATCACCTATGTATCTACAAACTTAACGTAAAGCGTTCACATCCTCTGATTCCTTCTTCTCCAAGTTAACATCAAGGCATAAACTCTGCAATTCTTTGATTAAAACATTGAAGGATTCGGGTGTACCTGGTCGAGGCGCATTTTCACCTTTGACAACAGTTTCATAGATTTTGCTTCGACCATTCACATCATCCGACTTAATGGTCAAGAGTTCTTGCAAAGTATAAGCTGCCCCATAGGCCTCCAGAGCCCAAACCTCCATTTCTCCCAGACGCTGCCCTCCTTGTTGCGCTTTCCCACCAAGAGGCTGCTGGGTAACTAACGAGTATGGTCCAGTGCTTCGCGCATGAATTTTGTCGTCAACAAGGTGGTTGAGTTTCATCATGTAAGCGTATCCAACAGTTACATCCTGATAAAATGAAATTCCAGTTCGACCATCATACAGCTTTGTTTTTCCGGACCTGGGTAAGCCTGCTTCTTCAAGCTTTTCAGCAATTTCCCCCTCTGTTGCTCCGTCAAAAACAGGGGTTGCAATATGAAGTCCCAGTTGATTTGCAGCCCACCCGAGGTGTGTTTCCAAAACTTGGCCGACATTCATACGTGACGGAACTCCAAGCGGATTGAGAACCACGTCAATCGGCGTTCCATCCTCAAGATACGGCATATCCTCTTTCGGCAAAATCTTGGCTACAACACCCTTGTTTCCGTGCCGTCCCGCCATTTTATCGCCGACAGATATCTTTCGGCGATTGGCGATATAAACTTTTACTAGTTTTATTACGCCTGGTTTTAATTCATCACCTCTACGTAACTTCTGAATTCGATCGTCCTTGCCATGAGTGTGTGCAGCTATTCGAAGATTTGCCAGTTCTTGAATCTGCTGACAATGCAAGATTACATCTTGATCTTCAACGAAAATAAAATTGAGCGTTATTTTTTTATTCTGAACAGTATCTAGCAGTTCCTGAGTGATTATATCCCCGGTCTGTGCTATAAAACCGATCCCATCATGAATCGGTTCAGTTAACATTTGACCAATCAATTTGTTGTGAATTTCTTCATCTCTTCGTTGTCTAATGAAGGCACATTTCTCCTGGCATTTTTGTTCAATTTCTTTCACCTTCGCATCCTCACGGAGTTGGGTTTGACGATCTTTATCCTTTTCTTTTCGGGAGAAAACTTTAACATCAATTATGACTCCCTGCACACCAGGTTTTGCATAGGAGGAGGCGTCTCGATATTCACCGACTTTTTCACCAAATATTGCCCGCAACAATTTTTCTTCAGGCCCGAGATCACTTTCAGCTTTTGGCGTTACTTTACCAACCAGAATAATTCCTGGTTCAACGATTGAACCAACTCGAATAATCCCTTCATCATCAAGTTGACTTAATGCTTCCTCAGACAAATTCGGAATATCATTTGTAATCTCTTCATTCCCCATTTTGGTGTCACGTGCTTCAACCTCAAACTCATCGATATGAATTGATGTCAATATATCATCCTGCACAAGAGACTCACTCAGAAGAATAGCATCCTCGAAGTTATATCCCTCCCAAGGCATAAATGCCACAAGCAAATTATTCCCGAGGGCTAGTTCACCCAACTCAGTCGATGCACCATCAGCAATAGTTTCTCCCTGCTTAATGACTTCCCCAACCTCGACACATGGCCGCTGATGATAGCAGGTGGCGTTGTTGGTACGCTTAAAATTTTGCAGTTTATAGGTATCATAACCCATTTCCGAAAAAGACTGTTCACCATCATCAACAAAGTCTGAAAACTCCGTCCGAACAATAATTTCTGAAGCGGATACCCGCTCGACAATACCATTCTGTTTGGCCAAAACTACTGCCCCAGAATCCGTGGCGGCTTTATACTCCATACCAGTTCCAACCAGAGGTGCTTTTGGCAAGATTAGTGGAACTGCCTGACGTTGCATATTGCTTCCCATAAGCGCACGATTGGCATCATCATGTTCGAGGAATGGAATCAATGCAGCTGAAACCCCAACAATCTGTTTAGGAGACACATCGATATAGTCAACCTCTTGGGGGAGTTTCCGTACAAACTCTTCACCTAATCGGACCATTACCCGATCATCTTTTTCTTCACCTATCAAATTCCCTTTATCATCCATTTCTGTATTCGCCTGTGCGATGACGTACTGATCCTCCTTATCAGCAGTTAGATAATCCGTCTGATTTGTGATTCTACCTTTTTTAACTACACGATAGGGAGTTTCCAAGAACCCATATTTATTAACACGAGCGTAGGTGCCAAGAGACACGATCAAACCAACAGAAGGTCCTTCAGGCGTTTCAATCGGACATACACGACCATAATGCGTTCGATGAACATCACGAACTTCAAAGGTTGCACGCTCCCTGTGCAAACCACCAGGTCCTAAAGCACTTAACCGACGTTTATGAGTTAACGCATCAAGAGGATTAATCTGCTGCATGAATTGGGAGAGTTGACTTGATCCAAAGAAATCTTTAATCGCAGCTGACAATGGTTTGGGATTGATAATATCAACTGGTGTCATATCTTCCAGTTCCTGAGAAATTGTCATTTTCTCACGAGTTGCACGCGCTACCCGCAACAATCCAACGCGAACCTGATTCATTATTAACTCACCAACAGCCCGGACACGACGATTACCAAGGTGATCGATATCATCCTTGGTATAATCAATATCACCAATGTTCGCTTTGCTTTGTATCTTCAACATATATTTGAGTGTGGCAACAATATCCTCGTTACGCAGAACACGACCAGTTGGGTCCTCTTCGGATTCACCCTTATAGCCATCAATGTCGCCCAGCTTATTGTTGAGTTTATGGCGACCAACATCCGCCAAGTCAAAACGGACAGGATCGAAATACATCTTTTCAAACAGACTTCTGGCGCTTTCAAGAGTTGGCGGGTCACCCGGCCGCAACTTTCGAAAAATTTCAATTAATGCTTTTTCCTTAATTCTTGGGTTGTCAGAAAACTGTTTATATCCCCCAGACTCTTCTGCCTTCTCAATATCCTTTGCAAGCGTGTTTCTCAAAAAGGATATATCTGCTGCATCTGCTACATCCAGCACTTCAATAATTTTAACACCCAATTCGCGCCACTCTTCTAGGAGTTCACTATCAATCTCAGTGTTCGGTTCAGCTAGTATCTCGCCCGTACTAGTATCAACGACTGGACCCGCAATAATCCGGCCTTCAATATTGTCTTTAGTAGACACCTCCTCAGTCTTAGCAAAGAGTTTCAGAATTTCCTCATCTGTTTCCCAACCGATCGCGCGGAGTAAAATTGTGACAAACATCTTTTTACGGCGATCTAAACGCACATAAATTAGATCTTTAATATCATATTCAAATTCAATCCATGCACCACGGTAGGGAATAATCTTGGCATTGAGTAATTTATGCCCACTTGGATGGGCCACTTGTCCAAAACTGGAACCAGGCGATCTATGTAATTGGCTAACAATTACGCGTTCAGCACCATTAATAACGAATGTCCCATTTTCAGTCATCAATGGTAAGTCCCCCATGTAAACCTCTGACTCTTTAATATCAATTATTGCGTCATTTTCACTACCTTCCCGACCTTCTCTAAGTGTCAAGGACAATATGGCCTTTAACGGAACGGAATAACTGAAACCTCTATATTGACATTCATCGATATCATATTTAGGGGTACCTAACGAATATTCAATAAAATCCAGAGTTGTAATCCCATTAAAATCGTCAATTGGAAATATGTCCTCAAACATTGCTTGTAAGCCAACACTCTCTCTTTTTGCAGAGGCTACATTTCGTTGCAAAAAACCATCATAAGATTTCCTTTGAATTTCTACAAGATCCGGAAGCGTTTCTTCAATATCTCCAATCTTTGCAAACGAGAGACGTTCGCGTTTGCAAAACTGATCGTTCGCCGACATGTTCCCACCTCATAAAGCTAGATTTTGGAAAGCTTTTCAAAATAATAGTTTGGATGCTAACAAAACGGGCTATTGTATAATATTATTTTAGTAAAGTCAACAAATTCTATACGAATTTTCCTGACATTCCCATCCCCCTATACCTCGCTGTCCCAACGAAACCACACGTGTACCTTCCACTATCAAAAACTTATTCTAGTTGACGGACTATGTATGCTCTTGCCCAAACAGCTGCCAACTTAAATCGTTCCAATAAATCAACACTGAAATTTGTTTATTTTATTGTATTTTGACATCCAGCAGTTGAAGATGCTCCTTAGCTAAGCGCGATTGGTTTGTTTTTGAATGCATGCAAAGCTAACGAATGAATTAAATACACTTTGCCAGCCACTGAATTCCTCGAAACACAATCGTCCGGAAATTTGGATTGGAAAATGCCTGATTATCATGTCCAGATTGGTAACAGAATACACGACCATTTCCATAATGTCGCGTCCACCCAACTGTCCGCATACTATTTACGTGATCAATCGCTATTAGGGCTTGACTATCATCCCCCACTTCGTTCATGGTATAAGTTTCGTCAATCATTCTCCATGACTTCAGACTATATGTAATCGGATGACTGTCATTAATGAGATCTGTCTGAACAGTCTGGTTACCATGATACCCAAACCTTCGGTCGGTAATTCCCACAATTTGACTCCACGTATCCCAATTGGGAAATGCCAAGATAGCATGATGCAGCACAAAGATTCCCTGTCCGTTTTCAACCAACCTGTTTATGGAATTCAGAATTTGAGATCCGTTCTGTTCACCAGTAACGGGCGTTGGTTGATGGAAATTGTAAAAAAGGACAACATCATAATCGTCATTAAATTTCCCTGCATCGACGACGAAATTCTCAAGATCCTGTAAGTAAAAATCCATATTAGACATATGGGTAAACATATGCTGAAATCCTGGGATATCAAATGCGTGTTTCCCTGTAACCACCGCTACTTTAATATCAACAGCGTTCATCTCTCTCTTCCCATAAATTATTTTTTCATTCTAGCCCACAAAGTTGTGATCTTACCAATTCGACCTACTATAATTTTATCCTCTTCAATTTTGACGTCATACTCAACCAAATGGTAGACCTTTGGCTCATCCTCACCACCAACAGATTGACTAATCATTTTAACCGGGCCAATTCCGGGTGCTAACCACAAAGTGCCCTCTGTTTCGGAATCAACAACTTCTAATATTGTATGCTGCATAATCTTGAGACAATTCTGAAATTTACCCGCCGGTACGATTATATCTTCAATGGCAACAACTTTTTGATTGTAAATTGCTTCAATTACCATATCTAAAAATAGAACTTTAACCTTTGCTTTACTTTTGACCGTCCATTGGACTTCCAGTTTAAGCGGATTCGGGATAAAGATCTGAGGGGGATCGTAGTTGAATATAACCTTCCCAACCAATGCTATCTCATCAAACACAGCACGATGTATAACAAATCCTTTTGGGGTTGATTTGATAAAAAACCGAGTTGCACTATCGTTTGTTTGATCAATTAAAACTTTTACACCTGAAACACCAAAACTAGTATCTGGTTTGACGATTTTAATTGTCTTTTTATCTACTTTGTTGGTACTTTGAAATCGCCATGTGTTTCCAATTTCATCCGGATAATAAGTCCCTTGAGCAAACCCATTGGAGAGAACAAACAAAATCAATAACGCACAAGTAAACCACAACCCCTTTTTATTGTTCAATTTATTCTCCTTGACTTGAACGATCTAGAGTAATTTCAAGTCTCTATCGATTCTCTAAGGAGTATACAGCTTGGTGAAAATAATTTCAAACAATCAATTGTTACGCTAAGATATTTCATTTTATTTTAAACTCCAGTACAATTG
>DTUY01000167.1:57131-74908 GCA_012963885.1 Candidatus Poribacteria bacterium
ACAATCAATTGTTACGCTAAGATATTTCATTTTATTTTAAACTCCAGTACAATTGATTATGGTTAAACTTAGAGTAAGAATAATGAGGGTATTCGAACGGATATCGGGGCTGTAGAAATGATCAGTGTTGAACGTTTTCAGGTAGTTAGTCTAGGTTGGAGGCAACCGAAATTAGTGGAAGTCTATGGTATTGTACCCCAATTTGTTAATAATACTACTTTCGAATCTACACAACGCTTTGAAATTTACAGGGCATAAAAAAACGGTTCGCTAATTCCACGTTTAAATAAGAATGAAAGCAGTTGCCAATTTTCGGTCGGTAAAAAGGTCTGTGGAAACAGGGAATCCATATAAAGCTCTACTGGTGTCGTTTCAGAATTTCACACTAATTCAAATAATATTTTAAGGTTAAACAATAATGAATATTCTAGTTATATGCGCGGACACTTTTCGGGCAGACTACCTCGGTTGTTATGGTAACAGTTGGATTCAAACCCCACACATCGATAAGTTAGCTGCGGAAGGTATTCGCTTTGACGATTTTTACGGCGAAGCCTTGCCGACAATTCCCGCCCGACGGGTACTTTATACCGGACGACAAGCCTTTCCATTTAGCTATCGCCAGCAAAAAGGGGATATGGTCCAACTTCCTGGTTGGCACCCAATGTACGATGAGGACGTAACTTTGGCTGAACACCTATCGGGTCTGGGCTACACCACCGGTCTGGTCAGCGACCTGTACCACATGATGAAACCGGGAAAAAACTTCCATCGCGGGTTCCATTCATGGGAATGGATTCGTGGTCAGGAAGCAGATCCGTTCATCCCAACTTCAAAGCCAGATCAGAACGTTTCCCAATATATTGGATCAAAAGTTGACGTCAATCCGGGAAGACACCGCTTGATGTCACAGTACCTGAATAACCGATCCTGGTGGAAGGACGAATCGGATCACTTTGCGGGACAAGTGATGCAGTCCGCAGCAAACTGGATTATGAAATATGGTAGCAACAAACCGTGGATGCTCTGGGTAGAGAGTTTTGATCCGCACGAACCATGGGACGCTCCGAAGGAGTTTTTAGAATTGTACTCGCCAACCGATTATCAGGGAATAGAACCGATCTGGCCCGGCGGATTAGTAGACAATTACACCAAGGATGAGTTTAAGCGGATTAAAGCCCACTATGCTGGTGAGTGCTCGCACGTTGACAGGTGGGTTGGGCACGTAGTTGACACACTGCAATCGCAACATCTTTTGGACAGCACTATAGTGGTGTTCATGTCCGATCACGGCTGTATTATGGGAGAACAAGGACAAATCCACAAAGGACAAGACCGACTAAGAATACAAGTAACACGATGTCCATTGGTTATACGGATGCCGGAGACACAACATGCCGGGACAGTCGTTGACGGATTTGTCCAACATCAAGATATCATGCCAACTTTACTTGGCCTAGTCGAGCAAACCGTTCCCGAACGATGTAACGGCCAGAACTTCTGGCCTCTGGTCACCAAACATCAACCGATCGACTTACGCGACATCATCGTTTCCGGGTTTGGTTGGTATGCCAGTGTCCGAACGGCAGATTGGAACTATCAAGCTCCATGGGCAGAGGCTGATAACCGACGTCCGCCAGAACTCTACAACCGCAAGATAGACCCAGATGAACTGACAAATGTGATTGACGATCATCCCAACGTAGCAACAGAGTTACAAGCACATCTGGATGAGGTCATGGAGACCACCCCTCTAACGGAAGGTCAGTTGAGTCAAATCAGCGAAACAGATACACCAGCTGCCGTTCCCGGCGTAAAGTGGTAAACGATCACTGCCGAAAAACTTTCGACCAATTCCAAGTAGATATAAATGGAAGTCAGCCGTATTCTTGAAACTTGCCTCTATGTGACAGATCTGGATCAGGCAGATGATTTTTACCAAAGGGTATTGGGATTAAAATCATTCTCGCGTCTGGATCAACGACACCTATTTTTCCGTTGCGGTAATCAAGTTCTGCTTCTCTTTAAAGCTTCGGAGACACAAAAGGACAGCTCTGAGGTACCATCACACGGCATGTCAGGCCAAGGTCATGTGGCATTTTCCATGACCGAAACAGATCTGGAAAGATGGCGAACGCATCTACAGGAATGTAATGTTCCAATTGAACGAGAGATTACTTGGGCCAACGGAGGAAAATCCATCTACTTTCGTGATCCATCAGGCAACAGTCTTGAATTGGTAACACCAGAAACTTGGGAATTATAAGGCAAAACTGATTTACGACAGAAATTTCTCAGCCAGAAAGCCTCAGACCTAAAACCTATCGAGGAATTGATTAAGGACATGGCCAGACTTCAAAGTGAGATAAGAATTCTGGAGATTAAGGCTATGTTTAAAGCCAAGAGCCTCCTCACTCCAAAACAAATGGAACATCTTATTAATCAGCTGAAGACAGCAAAAAGTGGATCGCCCAAATCCAGATCCACTTACCACTGAAGGAATACAGATATCAGCACTGATTGATGTATCCTTAATTCTCCCGTATTCCCCGGAGGTCTTGACGCCAACACGGAAGATCCCATCGATTATCCTTAATTTCCATGATGAATACTGCCGCTCTACCATAACCACTTCAAGGACGGTCGCCAGTCATCAAGGTCACCCATTTCTGGACCGGCAACAGCATACGGTCAAACTCAGCTCGCGAATGTGCACAGTCGGGAAACACAACTGGCCTAGATGACGCTGTGGAAACTCAAACTCCACGGGATGAACTTTAAGGGGGACTTCACCATCCTTGAGCCTGAACACAGCAAAGCCGTAATCATGATACGCTGGCAGTTCCACCCATACATCTAGCGGAAATCTGAAAACGCTCATCAAGTCGATCAAAGTCACCGGCATCATGCACAACCAGTTGTGGCTTAGAATTATCCTCGGATAGAGATAGAGGAGGTATGTCAGGCTCAATAATGAAGTCGGACTCCATATCATTGAAGAATTGAGGGTAACGTTCCAATCTGATGAATCGAATAGCATCTTCTGTGGGAGTTAATATAATGAGTAGAGGCAACACCATCACCCACTTTGTGGGTAACAGAAACCACTCCCTGGATGCTATACTAACTATTAGGGTGACTGGGTTTTTGGTAAGTTCTTAATTTCTTTCCAGAAACCACTCCGAAAATTTTTTCTAGCCTTTCTCAACAAGGTCTGAACCGTCCGAAATGAAAACTCTTACTAAAGCATTCAAGATCTTCTTTAGATTCGTCGCTCCATTAGCTTTAGTCTTGCTGTATGTGCTAAAGACGATTGTTTTACCGGACAAAAGACCTCTGGAAATTATGTATACGATTTCTCTCTCCGCTTGTGTGGGATACTTTACAAACTTTATCGCTATAAAAATGCTCTTTAGGCCAAAAGAAGAAACGTTCTTTAAAAGGCAGGGGGTAATTCCAAAGAATAAAGAAATACTGGCGGAAAGTTTAGGGGAAGGGATCGCCAGCAACTTTTTTGAGGCGAATGATCTAACAAATTATATATCAGAAAACCAAGTGGTTGAAAGCCTCATAATACAGGCCAAGAGATACCTTTCCGAAAAAATACAGGAAGACCGTGTGCAACAAGCTATTAAATCCTGGTTACTAAGGGCATTCAGGTCAAATTCGGCAAAAATATACGACGTATTGATACGATTTTCTGAAACAAACTTTTCGCACTTCCTCCAGCGGAATATTAATTTTAAAACAGTCTTACCCTTTCTAAGCAAGATCATCGAAAATAACATTGAAAACAACAATATCAACTTGGTTCAGATTTCAAGAACAATTTCGAGCCATATTGAAAACAACATTCCTCACATCTCGAATCAGATTTACCAACAAATGCAGGCATA
Source organism: Candidatus Poribacteria bacterium (assembly GCA_012963885.1). GTDB lineage: Bacteria > Poribacteria > WGA-4E > WGA-4E > UBA9662 > UBA9662. The sequence continues at coordinate 61,028 of DTUY01000167.1, forward strand.
TATCGACCAGCAGAGAATCTTGCAAAAAGCGACCATCAGAGTTGCTACCTGGCTAAATGATTTTGATAGAGCCGCAGTGGAGATGCAGCTCCATACAATCGTTTTATCAGCGGAATTCCAGAATGAAGTTTATCAGCAACTGGAAACCGGAATCAACAAAATTACTGAATATATCAATTCAGAAGAAGGGGCAAGCAAGGTCAGTCAGCACTTTGAAAAAGCGTTGATTGATCTAAATAAAATTTTCGAGGAAAAAGGCATCCCATGGCTAATAGAGAAGATCGAATCGGTTCTTGAAGAGGATTCAAGCTGGGATAAACTTGAAAGGATATGTAACTCGCTACTTAACTTTGCCGAACAGGAATTAAAGAGCTTAGCAATTAGCGAAGAATTTAAGGTTGCTCTTAGCACAGCAACACCAAAAATCTTAGATGCACTGGATATTTCTGCCATGGTGAAAGAAAAAGTTAGGACGTTGGATACCAATCAACTGGAAAAGATGATTCTAGAGGCTACGGGAGAACACCTTGGAACAATTGAGGTATTAGGTGGGATACTCGGAGCAATTATAGGCATCGCCCTTTTTAACGTAGAACTGTTTGTTGCTATCATAGCGGGCTTAATCGTCCTCGCCCTGATCGAACGGATTTTGACCTCTAAAAAAACAGTAAATTAAAAGCGGGTTTTTTCGGGGTAACCGATACGCTGATGAGCCGTCAGCGTTGCTGAATATCCGAAGTCGGCCAATATAGTGTAGTGTGCAAGCGTGGTGAAAACTACAATCTCCAGCTTGATAGGATACCGCCACCGCTTCTTGGTCATCCAATCTTACTTCTAAAGCACCGCCAATCGGATTCCGATCTTGCGCGTTATAATGACGATAGATTCCTTGTCGATGACTTCCTGGAATAAACTGCATGCTTCCCTGTTTCGGGGTTGCATCAACCAATGCCAACCAGCAAGTCAGACCGCGCTTGACTGCTTCCTCAGGCCAAGGACCATAACCCGCGTCTTGGTGCCACAAGACTTCAATTAGACTATGCGGAGGTTTATAGATCAATTGGTCATACGCAACTTCAATATCCTCACCATTTAACTGCTTCGCGATTGATAAAATTTGCTGAAAATAAGGGAATTGCCGCCAGCCCAATACCGCTGAGGGATCTCCTAGTTGAGCGCTTGACACACTGTTAATCCGTTTTTTCCAATCGTGCGCATCAATTTGGCCACTAATGGCTTTTTGGTAACCCACATTAATCTCATCCACCTGATCCATCAGCAACAGATTGCGAATGACTAAAAATCCATCTGTCTGGAAAGTTTCGATCTGCTTTCCCATTAATTCCATTTCTTTACCCGTTCGCAGTCTATCGATTGTTAGCCGTATACATTAAGTCTCATCTTCCTGGATAAAGTTCTTACGGAAACAATTTCTACTACTCCCAGCAGGCACTGAATGGTAACCTGAAGGTCATGTGAACATGACCATCTCTTTAGTTTCCATTTTCTACCTAATTAGCATCTAAAGGCTTGTTCCCAAAGGTCATACCCCTCGTATTAACCGTGCTGCCAATCACTGTGACCGATGAGGTCGACTTATAACCCACTTTTACCAACAATTCAAATATTGACTTAGAATAAAAAACAACATCATAGGGCAGTTTCAGGTCTGACATGGACGTGAAACCACGTAAATCCGCAAACAATACCGTAACCTCAATTCCTCGACCGCTTTCGTAGCGTGTCCGCGTACGCCCATCAACTGGTTACGCAATCGGTAAAATTGGATGGACATACAGATCACTACTTGGACGTAGTTGGCAGGCTAATCGAACATTGGGTGGCCTTCACTCTTTATAAGATCTTCGTCTCATCGGCAGTGTTTGTTGTTCATTTCCCAACAAGATCTTGGTACGACAGGTGGGGCAACGCCCATTCCCGCTGCATATCAAAGCGTGTGAAATCCCAGCGAATCTGCTGGCTTCCATAAGCGTCATTCCTAACGAAATTCGATGTTGGCACGTTTTTCTCTGATCCTCAATATAATCAAACCAAGGATCACAATAGATAGAAACGCCATCAATGCCAGATTACCAACTTCCTCGACCTTGGATTCCAACTCCTCCCACGTTAGAGGCATTCTTTCAATAATTTGGGCGAACCAATTAGGATCCTACTAGTTTAAAAAGGCTTCATGTACCGCCGAATTGACGCCAAGAATGTTAGAAGTGGGGGTTAGCAAGGCAACGGCAAAAAGATAAGGTCTCCATCTTTCATAGTTTGAGCTTAAGCAAACCCATTGATATAATCCCAAACAATTGCCACGAAAACAGTCATTAACCACAAGGAAACTGGCTGTTCCTCAATCATATAAGCGTAGGCTTGATAGCTTGTATCTATACCATAAACGTGATACTTGTTTGTTTAAACGTTTAAGTGTTTTTCGCCATAGGAGCAGACCAACAGAAAGACAGATATGGATTAAGGAAGCAAAAGGCGCAACCCAGTACCCAGTACATCATTGAATTCCGCCAAAATAGGTTAAAGATTCGGCGGCCCTTTTCCATTGAGATCAAACCCAATGAATGGTTAAGAAAGTGGGTAAAGTCATAGAACGTTAGTGTTAGGCCTGAGACAAGCTGTTTTTTTGTCCAGGATCATTCTACTTTATTCCAGCTTAACATTAGGTAAAGTTGCTATTTACCCAATAATATCGTGCACAACTTGACCGTGTACGTCCGTCAGGCGGTAATCACGCCCCTGAAAACGGTAGGTTAGTTGCTGGTGATTCAATCCCAACAGGTGCAAAATGGTGGCCTGAAGATCATGAACATGAACAGGGTTCTCTACAATCGAAAATCCAAGTTCATCGGTGGTTCCGTAGGCGAACCCTCTTTTTACACCACCACCAGCCATCCACATGGTGTAGCAGTCAGGGAAATGATCCCTCCCCAAAATCTGGCTTTTAGCCGTTCTTCCCTCACGGAAAGGTGTCCGGCCAAACTCTCCTCCCCACACGATCAACGTTTCGTCCAATAGGCCACGATCTTTTAAATCATTAATCAATGCAGCCACCGGCTTGTCCATGGTAGCACACTTTCTGGTCAGTCCATCTCTGATGTCTTCATTAGCACTGGTTCCATGAAAATCCCAACCCCAATCGAACAACTGGACGAACCGCACACCGGATTCGATCAATCGGCGAGCTAACAGACAGTTGTTGGCCAAGCTAGTCTCTCCAGGCTGAGCCCCGTACGATTCAAGGACTTGTTCCGGTTCTTGGCTAATGTCCATGACTTCTGGCACAGACATTTGCATGCGGAAGGCAAGTTCATACTGAGCAATGCGGGTCAGCGTTTCCGGATGCCCCATTTCATGGGCCTGCAATTCGTTTAAACGCTGCAAAGTGTCAAGGCTCTGGCGGCGCATCTGTCGATCCATACCTATAGGGTCAGACGTATACAGAATGGGATCCCCTTTCGACCGGCATTGAACACCTTGATACACAGATGACAGAAACCCGTTACCATAGGAACCCCTACCGCCATTGGGTTGAACCCCATTGGAGATTAAGACGACAAACCCAGGCAAATTGTCATTTTCACTGCCCAGACCGTATGTCACCCACGATCCCATTGAAGGTCGACCGGACCGAGGTGATCCAGTGTAAACCAGCAACTCGGCTGGCGCGTGGTTGAACTGGTCAGTATGCATCGAATTAATCACGCACATCTCGTCGGCAATGCGCTGAAAATAGGGCACGGCATCAGATAGCCAGATACCGTGCTTGCCGTATTGCGCAAATTCACGTCGAGTACCCAGTAGTTTCGGCACCCCACTAGTGAAAGCGAACCGTTTGCCTTCTAAAAAAGTGTCGGGGCAATCCTGACCATCGCGTTTGATCAGCTCAGGCTTATAATCAAATATGTCAAGATTAGGAGGAGATCCTGTCATGTGGAGGTACACTACTCGTTTAGCTTTCGGGGTGAAATGTGGAGGTTTCGTCGCCAATGGATTCACTACACTGGCAGCCTTCGATTGCATACCATCATTCAAAAACGTACTCAAGGCAATGGCACCGATACCAATATCCTTCAGAAAATGACGTCGGGTGGTGTTTTTAATTCGCTGCAGTTTTGGGTTCATCATGTCCTACCGTTTCATAAAAATTTCGTCTAGGTTTAACAGAACGTTGCTGACCACCGTCCAAGCGGCGAGTTCCACTTGATCCGCATCATGACTAGGATCGCCAAGCGGATTCGTAGCAATCAAATGTGCCTGTTCCAAATTAGATCTATAATGACTGAGTGCTGATATATACAATTGGACCAGATGCTGAATCTCGATCGATTTGGTCGGACGAATTAACACGCAAGCAACACCCGTACTAATCTTATCTTCCAAACTTCCGTCATGCGTCAGCAACTTTCGGGCGAGGCTTTGCGCTGCTTCCACGTAAACCGGATCGTTCAGCGTTACCAACGCCTGCAGTGGTGTATTTGAACGGGGACGCCGAATTGTGCATACCTGACGATCAGGAGCGTCAAATGTCACCATTGATGGGTAGGGGTTTGATCGTCGCCACATAGTGTAAATTCCTCGCCGATGCCGATCCTCGCCTGCGCTGGCTTCCCAGTCGATACCACTGCCAAAGGCGGCGTTTATCCCCAATTTTGGTTGCGGAGGTTTTACCGGTGGACCATACATCTTTTGACTGAGCAAACCACTAACGAACAGTGCTTGATCACGAACCATCTCCGCTGATAGACGAAAACGTGGTCCTCTGGCAAACAGGTGGTTATCCGGATCATGTTCCAGTGCTTCCGGAGTGATCTTGGAAGCCTGCCTATAAGTAGCCGATGTCACAATTAGCTTAATCAAATGTTTGATATCCCACCTATTATCCATCAGTTCGACTGCCAGCCAATCCATCAGTTCCGGATGCGTTGGTAGTTCCCCTTGCACACCAAACTCTTCACTGGTGCTTATTATTCCAAAACCGAACAACTGTTCCCAATGCCGGTTGACAATCACCCTCGCCGTTAGTGGATTCTCTCTGCTTACCAACCACTTTGCCAATCCAAGTCTACTAACGGGTACACCTTCCGCTAATAAATGGAATACCGCGGGCACCCCTTCAGTCACATGAGCACCCGTGTTTAAGAAATTCCCCCGAAACTGGATTCGGGTTTCGCGACGTTTTTCGTCAACTAACTCACGCATGATTGGCACAGTCGTATAGGGGGCCAGCTCCTTGACTTGATGCTCTAATACTGCCAACCGGTTCTGTTGTGTTTTTAATTCCGGCGCGATGGTTCGGTAATAACCCGCTAACTGTTTCTTCTGAGCGTCAGTTCGTACTTGATCTGACAAACCGACTATTTTCCGAATTGCGTCGGGCATCCGTATAAATTCCGTCACTGACTCGGCACCTGTACCTAGCAATCTAAAGTTTTTGATCAGCAAGTGCTTATGCTGTGATTTCTGGAGCAGTCTTAACAGAATTTTTCCTTGACCGGTCTTCACCGACCTCAACAACACCAGCGTGAGTTGGTGAGGCTGATTCAACTGTCCTCCAACTGCCCAACCCGTTTTTGGATTTGGTACGCCGGCCAATACTGACGCTGATGGAAATCCCTCCTGAGCATAATCAGCAAAGGCAGAGGTAAATTGCAATTGTACTTGACCATTAGACAAATAAACCGCGTTCGGAGCTGGTACCTGTGACGGGGTTTGCTGCCAGACCGTATCCCTGTTCTGATCCAACAAAAGCAGGCGGAAACCAGCTAAACGGTTGGCTATTCCTTGTTCCCCATCGGTACGATTCCAGATGGCCAACGAGCGAACGGGCCTCATCTCACCTAGATCCAACTCCCACCATGGATCTTTAGACTGCCGAGTGTGCGTGGTAGATTCCGCCTCCCCATAGTCACCATCAGTATTTCCATCTATGGCTCGTTCGGGTACACCTTCGTAATCCGTTGAACTCTGAACCGCTTTCCCTTTTAATGCCACGTTAACGTCATTCTGGAAGACCTGCACTTCCGCTAATGATAGAATCTTTCCTTTACCAGGTAATTCGATCCGAACGTACTTTGCCTCGACTGGTTTCTCTATGTCGGGTTGCCAAATCGATTGCACCTGTGACAACACAAAGTTCTGTGACTGTGGTGATACCTCCAGTCGCAATGCAGTGATCTTTTCGATGGTAGGTTCTAGCGTAATGGTATAGGTATCTTGCTCTGGAAGATCACCCTCAGCCACAATCGAATCATCTGGCTTGATGTCCAATCGAATTCGACTCGACATAGCGTCCATCGGCTTCATGGTGTGCCACTTTGGCTGCTCTTGCAAGAGTTTCTCCCACTGACGTTGGGATTTTGCTAACGCTTTGGTCGGTGTGTCCAAAACTGCCTCTAATTGATCAATTTCCGCTATCCATCTGGCACGTTCACGTTTTTGTTCCTCAGTAAAAATCTCAAGAATCGGGTGCTCGTCCTTCTTGTCACTATCCTGAGTATTGTTGAAAAAAGCGGAGAATTTGAAATATTCTTCCTGTGAGATAGGATCATATTTGTGTGAGTGGCATTGCGCACAAGCCATGGTAGTCCCCATCCAGACCGCCATGGTGGTATTGACCCGATCGACAACGGCTTCATTTCGGAATTCCTCATCGTTTGTTCCTCCCTCATTGTTAGTCTGGGTATTACGATGAAAAGCGGTGCCAACCAGTTGTTCTTCTGTCGGATTATCGAGGAGATCTCCAGCAATTTGCTCAATGGTGAACTGGTCAAATGGTTTGTTGCTGTTCAGCGAACGAATGACATAATCTCGATAAGCCCAGATTGTTCTGGGCGGATCGTCGGCGTAACCTGCTGAATCCGCGTAACGTGCGAGATCTAACCACACTTGCGCCCAACGTTCACCAAATGTCTTTTTTTCAAGTTGCAAATCCACGTATCGCTGATAGGCTTCCTTTTCGGTATCGTGCACAAACCGAATTGCCTCCTCGACCGTCGGGGGTAACCCTGTCAAGTCAATTGCCACGCGTCGCGCCAATGCCCAGCGGTCGGCTTCTGACGATGGAACCATTCCTTCTTGTTCAAGGCGTGCCAAGACAAAATAATCTATGGGGTTGCGAACCCAATCCGCATTCTGGACTGCAGGTAAAGATGGGCGGTCCGGTTTAACATATGACCAATGCACAGCATAATGCGCACCCTGATCTATCCATCGCCGCAGAAGTTCAACCTGTTGAGGACTTAATGGTTTCTCCTTTCCTACCGGTGGCATTCGCTCGTTTTCCTGATCAGTCGTTAACCGGTATATCAATGCGCTTGCCTCTGAATCCCCCGGAACAATAGCCGCATATCCACCCAAATCCCGAGTTGCTCCACTATGCACATCCAGCCGCAATCCAGATTTCCGCTTGGCCTTGTCAGGTCCATGACAGGCAAAACAATTTTCTGACAGAATCGGGCGGATATGACGATTGAATTGCACTGACTCACTTTCATCTACCGAAACGGTCAAGGCCAATACCTCTTTTCCACTGAGGTACAACAAGTTCGTTACTGTCAACAAAGCACAAAGGGCAATACGCAGTTTTTTCATATCAGTACTTTTTTGATCTGTTTTTTGGCAATCGCTGAGTTAGAGTTCGAAGTTGAGGTAGTTAGTTAACATTCAATATTTCCAAACTCATGACCTCACTTTTGAAATGAATCTAAGCCTAATTTACTATATCTTGAAACACCGATCAAGCAAAATCTCTTGGTACAGAATGACTCTAGCTTAAAATTATGCACTAAGAATTGACTATGGATCTGTAGCATCAGGATATGCTACTTTAAAGTAAGCATGAATGCAAAGACAGCCACTTTAGTTAAAGTGGGATTATTTTTTACTAACGGAGTTCTTATCTAGTATAGGAGGAATTGAATAGTGAAATACATCATTAAATCAGCAGAGATGCCTTGGCAACCGAAGTTCTTTCCCCATGAAGAATCACAGTACGGAGAGTTTAAGCCTCTGTGGCAGGCGCACGGAATGAATCAGATTGAAGTTCGGATTACCCGTATCCCTCCTAAAGGCACCAATACCAAATACCATATGCATACCAAAGAAGAGGAGTGGTTCTTTGTACTTTCAGGTAGTTGTCATATCAATATCGAAGGAGAATGGTATCTAATTGAGTCGGGGGATTCAATCTACAAACCACCGGGAGACTACCACATTTTCCGAAACTTCGGAGATCAGCACTGTGACATAATTATGCTGGGAACAAATGTAGAAGGTAGTCAGGTTAATCGACATAACGAACCTAAGCCACCACCAGATATGGTTTGACTAATGTTAGTAATAACCATAGGCTGATTCAGCTTTGCAAGGTGAGAATTCGCATTTGACTCATACAATAGGAGAAACACTAATCATGAAAAGCGTAGTTTACAGATCCATGGACAGTTGTTGCTATGACGATTACTGCATCACATCATGAAAGGAAAAGTACTGATCTCGATTCATTGAAGAAAGCATTCAATCATGCCATGCATTCATGGGAGTCTTCTAACATGGAAACTTACTTTACTCTCATACATCCTGAAGCAAGTTACATTAGAAATAAGGTTGGCGCGCATACTCTAAGTCCGAACTTTTGATAAAGAAGACGAGGAGACTCCACCACCATCTAATGCTATCGTAGTCATCGGCAGTTCAAAAGACGACATTCCTTGCTTCTGTTAGTAGGGTGCATAGCAGTTATCGGAATCAAGAATCTATTCCTGCCTATCACACCCAATCCCAAGAGATGGAAATTATGGCCACTCGTGAAAGAAACGAATGCTCTCATAACAAAGGAGTGTGCAGAAAACAAGCAACTTACGTATGTAGATGTAGCGACCTCCATGCTGGATCCTAAAGGGGAAGTTAAGAAGGGATATATTTAAAAATGACAATCTGCATATAAACAAAGAAAACTACACCATCTGGCGGGATATATTGAATCCCATTCTCATCGAGAAGGAACTCGTATTTGAACCTAAGATTGACACCAAATCAACAGAATAGAGCCAATAATACATCTTAAAAACAGGTTAGTTTAAGATAGCGTTTTGCTGTATTGTAGATTTGTCATTGGTTACTACCTAAATATTTGTTAATACTAAAATAAAACGTCAAGGCCTCTTACAGAGGACGATAGTATCCAAAATCCCGATCAATTTAAAAAGTGTTTGCTAGAATTTCATCTTTTAATCAACTGTATTAAAGACAAAAATGCACCACAAAACCTATCAAACCGCTGTTGTTATTATTCCACCCAAAGAAATCTGGACGTCGATTCAGTCGATTCGTCGACAACATGACGCTAATTATCGTCGATGGATGCCGCATATCACCTTGATATATCCCTTTCGCCCCAGATCTGAGTTTGAAGTAGTGGCGGATCAATTAGCTGCTATCTGCCAGACACAGTCCCCATTCTCGGTTTGTCTGAAGCCATTCGGATATTTCTCCCACCATCGGTCGCGATATACAATTTGGTTAGACCCTAAATCCCCGTCTGGCGCGTCAGATAAAATTTTATGCAGACCCAACCCCATTGTGGACCTACAGACCGAATTGTGGCAAACTGTCCCCGACTGCAACGATACTCGCCGATTCAAAAACGGATTTACACCCCATCTCTCCGTTGGTCAAGCAACAGGGAAATCAGAGCTAGATTATTTACTCAGTCAGTTCCAACAGGAATGGAAATCACTGACCTTCTCTGTCTCCGAAGTTCAACTCATCTGGCGAAACGCCCCTCCCAACGATATATTTCAAGTGGATAAAACCATTACTTTCTCATAGTGACCTTCTCTGCCCCTGTTTTAACTTGAGGTAGTCAAATTACGGTAATTAATAGTATTAGTAAACCGACCTGATGGTCATCGATAGGACCGCACGTCAATCTACCTGCTTTCCCAATATTTATAAGCCAGGCCTTACTACATTTTTTCTGGAGAGTATGGATAAGATAATCAGAATTAAACTTGTAACTATTGCGATAAACACCGCTTGTTTCTAGTTGACTAAGGAGTTACTTCTATTGATAATAGACATTTAGAATCAATTCATAAAGGCGATCAATTCGCTCTTAAGAAGAGAATTATGACAAGTGAATAAAATCACATAATCATAGATGGTTCAGTTCAGCGGAGATTGTGAGATCCTTGAGACCATCTATGATCGCGATCTGGATGGGATATCCAAACTATCTGATGGACACTATCACAATGTATGGGTAACCCAAATAGTAGATAGTTTAGCTAACTGTGCTTACTACTGCGCGGTTCAGACAGGTGAATTACGGAAACACAATAATAAGAATAAGAATAAAACTATTGGGATTAAAAGCTATGACACGGTTTGAACAACAGATCTCTTTCATCAAGGAAGCTGACAAACTCAAAAATATCGTTCGGAGGAACTATATTTGTGACGGCAGTCGATTCGAAAACACAGCGGAACATAGTTGGCACCTGGCACTGATGATAATGACGCTAGCTGAACATACCAACAATGAAGTCGATATCCCCAAGACGATCTGGATGCTTTTGATCCACGATTTGGTGGAGATTGATGCGGGAGATACTTACTGTTATGATTCGGCAGAAAACGAAACCAAAGCAGAGCGAGAAGAAAAAGCAGCAGATCGAATCTTTAGCCTCTTGCCACCAGATCAGCGCCGTATTTATCACCAATTATGGAGAGAGTTTGAAGCAAGGGAAACACCTGAATCAAAATTTGCTAACGCAGTTGATAGGCTTATGCCGCTAATTCAGAATGTAGAAACAGAGGGACATACTTGGAAAGTGAATCATATTTCAAAATCACAAGTAATCAAAAGGTGTCTGCCTATTAGAGATGGATCTACCGTTTTATGGGATTATGCCAGATCCCTGATTGAAGCATCAGTCACCAAAGAGGTTTTAAAGAACTAATTTCAAAATTTAGGAAAGGAATAGATGTTACAGATTAACCTACTAGGAAAAATGGCTGTTGTTACGGGGGCGAGTGGTGAACTTGGTCGCGTAATGGTGCGAACGCTAGCGAGTTGTGGTGCGGACGTTGCCATTCACTATTTTCGAAATCAAGAAAAGGCGAGTAAACTCGCCAAGGAAGTTGAGGCAATGGGCAGACGAACCGCACTTGTTCAAGCCAACGTGACAATTCAGGATGAAGTATTCACCATGCAAGACAAAATCTCCGCAACTCTTGGAGATCCACATATCATTGTCAATAACGCGGTAATTCAGTACAATTGGACAAATGTACTGAATCAAGAAGTTGAGGATTACGAGAGTCAGTTTCAGTCATGTGTACTACAGAATGTACTAATGGCCAAGGCGTTTATACCTGCAATGATCAAAGCAAACTATGGACGTGTAATCGGCATCAACACGGAATGCGCCATGCAAACCTTTAAAGGTCAATCAGCATACGTATCGGGTAAACGCGGTATGGATGGAGTTTTACGTGTGCTTGCTAAAGAGGTTGGAGAACATCAAATAACGGTAAATCAGGTTGCACCCGGTTGGACAATTAGCGACAAGGATCGACAATCGGGTCTGAAAAGGCAGGAAGATTATGAATCCAAAGTTCCCTTGAATCGACGTGGTACAGACCAGGAAATTGCGAATATTGTCGCTTTTTTAGCTTCAGATCTCGCGAGCTACATTACCGGAGTATACATCCCAGTTTGTGGAGGGAACGTAATGCCAATAATTTAGGTGAGGTAAACAAATCACCGTGTAATTGATGGGAAAAGAAGCAATATTACTTAGATACGAAACTGATTGGGAGAAACGATATGAAGAAGACTTCGGAAATAGATACGTTGGAAATCACGGGGCTTTCCAACGTTGAGATCGATCTCTTTGAAAATCAGGGATATCTCATCTTCCCAAACTTTCTCTCAGCAAAGTACTGCGCTCGAATCACGCGTGACATCGACCAATTAATAGAACAGAGGACAGGTGGATACGCCGATCGCAACAGCGATGCCAATGGAACTGCCAGAATTATTTCGTTCCCAGACTTGGGTGCATTGACTTCCTACCCGCCGATGGTGGCTAAGATCCGGTCACTGATGGGTGCTGATGGTTTTGCCTTTCACCATCAGCATGCCAATCGTCATGAGGAGGGAACTACGGCTTCAAACTGGCATCACGATTACGAGCAGTTTCCGCAGACAGACCGCGAGCAACTAATGGTTCACTGTTTCTATTACCCTACTGGACTGAATGGTGAAATTGGTGACTTGCTGATACTTCCAAGATCTCACCAGAGCGTAATGCTCCGGAACGCATTCAGCAACAAATTCTACACTGAGGATCTCCCGGGATCGCTAACGCTGGACGATCTGCCGTCTGGATCAGTGGTCATTGTACACTCCGCACTTCTACACGCCCGACGGGCCAAATCAGGTAGTGCTGATCGTCCACGCTATTTCACCGATGTCTCATATTGCCAAGTCGGACCACAAAAATGGCCAGCTTATGGTTTTCCCTTACCCAAAATATGGTTGCACCAACAGGTTTGTGATCGGGCACTGGAAGCAGGACATGGACGGAATCAAGAATTTGATTTCATATATGATACCTCGATATTTTATGATACTGACACCGCCACCGAGGAACAACGTGTGGATATGGAGCGGATGCTCAAACGAAGAAAAGGTTATCCAGGCGTGAGAGAAAGGATCAAACCTTCAACATAGTATCTGGACACACACACAAAGCGGAGTCCGAATACCGAATTTACCAGCAGCTTTCCTCCCAACAATAGTATTGAAAATTTCACCAGCTTTGCCTGATGCGTATTGGCTGACCATTTTAATCTTTTCCCCATACATTATTATGACGTGCATCATCCTTTCCATTTTAATTTTTCACATTGGCATTGATCCAATTTCACCATACTTTGTCGAAATGACAAAATCAGTCGGTATCCATTTCACACATACCAACGGTGCCGATGGAGCGTATCATCTTCCTGAAACGCTGGGTGCCGGTGGTGCCTTCTTCGATTATGATAACGATGATAATCTTGACCTGTTCCTGGTTAACAGTGGACCAATCCACGGTACAGCAGCGAATACATCAGATAAGAGTGCACTCTATCGAAACAACGGGGACGGCACTTTTACAGATGTTACGGAACAATCACATTTGGATACGCTTGATGGTTACAATCACGGTGTTGTTGCTGCGGATTACGACAATGACAATGACCAAGACCTATATATCACCAGCTTGGGATCTAACCACCTTTATCAAAACAACGGGGATGGTACCTTCACGGACATAACTGAATTATCAGGCATAGGATCCACACTTTGGAGTAGCAGCGCAACTTTCTTTGACTATGATCTTGATAGCTATCTTGATTTATATGTCGTTAACTATGTCCATTATCGATTAGACCAAACTTATCAACCATGCATCGAATTCGGTTACCAAGACTATTGCAACTTAAGATATTATGAAGGTGCACCAGATCAACTTTACCGGAATAATGGAGACGGTACCTTCACGGATGTCACCAAATCCGCTGGAATAATGATCAGGGCGGTCCTTTTCAAGGCAAAGGCTTGGGCGTCATTGCCTCGGATTTTAATAATGACGGATTCACCGATCTATACATTGCCAACGACGGCACACCAAACTATCTTTTTTATAACAACGGAGACGGCACCTTTTCGGAAATCGCCGCGTGGGTTGGGTGTGCCTATAGCAGTGAGGGACTGGCGCAGGCGGGAATGGGCATTGACGCTGGAGACTACAACGGAGACGGTTTGATGGACATTTTTGTGACCAATTTTTCTGAGGAAACTAA
>DTUY01000168.1 GCA_012963885.1 Candidatus Poribacteria bacterium
ACCGCCGTGGCGCTCCATACACGGGGGTATTGTGATGATTTCTATAATTTATCGTAACCAGGCTTACCATCCTAGCTGATACTATTAGCTTAAATACCTCTCTAGATACTATATGTGTGGTTCAATTAGGATGGCTGCTAGACCGCAAAAGAGTTCATCTTTGCAATAATTAATAAACACTGATACGATTACCACGCATACCTGTTATGGCATCGATAATCAGCCATATTCCGCCGATAACAAGTAGCCCAACGATGATTCCGGTGAAGAAGACTTTGGCTTTTTTCAGCCCGCCACCACCAATCCAGAGTACAGCCATTTTTATGGACCAAGCTAGGAAGAACGAAAACCACAATTGATGCATGATCCATCCGCCTTGGGCCAAGAAACCAAGGGGATGTAAGGGAAACCAGTAAAACAGGCGGCTGAGATAGGTCAATAGAAGCATCATGGCAGCTCCTACTGACATCCAAACATATCCCATCACTGAGCCGCCAACTGGATGCAGCATTTTGGTTCCAACAAACTGCCAAGGAGCGCGAGGAAAAGACTGAAAGTACTGAGGATGCAGATTTAATCCTCCAACTTTTAAAGTCAGATAGATTGTTATGATCACAGATCCTATAAAACTCAGGACAACTGAAACCAGAAGTGACAGGGATCCAGCTAGGGGCTTTATTTTGCTGCGATGTCCAACATAAAAGCTATTGGCCACTGGTCCCATCAAGTAGGTTAACAGGTCACCTGCCCAGATCAGTGTTAGCCCCATATTGATCAGACCAACGATGCCAAGCTTAGTCGTCCCAACCATAGAAATGGTAAAACCCAGTGGCACCATTGCTGGTACTATAGTGGCAATACCCGCTTGTGCCATTAATCGGGTCAATGAGAGCCAGATGACGATGGCGGAACCGATAACAATTGGGGTAACCCAAGCAGGAACACCGGTTGACCAAACCATAATACACATTATTCCGGCACTGCCCAGACAAGTTACCAGCGCATACTTTTCCCTCCAAAACTCAGTCCGTGCTGCCCAAACTAAGGTGACAACTAAAACCAGCATGCTTCCCATTTGCTGATGGGCGAAGACAGCACCAGCCGATCCGCTGGCTGTCCAAGGTCCGAGATCTCCGTGGTAATCATGCAGAAATGTGCCGTATATCCAATAGGTGGGTAATGAAAGCAAGTAAAAAAACCAAAGGCTGAATGCCAACCTTGATTCAACGAAAAAAGCGAACCCAACCATTAGAAAATTAAGACGAATAGTCGGGCTAGGGACAAACGGAATCTGGTGCTGTATCTGCCAGCGGATTTGGAAAGCAGGAAGCTCGGGCATATACCGATTCAGTGCGTTTAGGCTTTCCAGGATTGCTGGGATCAAAAACCCTATCCAGAAGATCGGGTTTCGAAACAGTGGGTTCAACTTCGATCCAGTTGTCCCCTCTTCTACCATGGCTAACGCCACTTGGGCTACTGGAAAAACAAGCCGCTCACGTTCAATCCATGTTCGGCGAAATAACAACATGACTGAAATTACCGTGGTCGCCATGCAGATCAAAAAGGCAGTCCACCAGATCAACGGTCGCGCCCAGGCCCACCATAGAATTTGACCACCTTCGAGTCCTTCATACATCTGCTTGATTGCTTCGGCATTTGTTACAACAGCAAGATATGAGAGATGAGGGCGGATCAAATTAGCCCATTCATTTTCTGGTGTAGCATAATAGGTCACACCTGTTGTCATGCTGAATAATGGTCCACCAAATCCACGGGTCGGAATTACTGTGGCTACCATCATCATGGCAAAGATGACTAGAAGTTCATCAGCAGTCAGTGCCCAATTCGGATAAAGGGATTTTAAAAGAAATTGAGGACCTATAAGAATCAGGAACAGAATAAAAAAAGCGGCTGGTGTGGCAGAACTTAGACCAAGTCGAGTTCCTTGGATCCAAAATTCCGTTACTGGCAAAACGAGCCCAATACCTAAGGAGAATATTGATCCAAGCATGATTGAACGTTTTGTCATCAGTTTTCCTGCTCTGATTTCAAGTTGTCAGTCCAAAAACTGTTGCTGTCCAATATGAGATAGTGAATCATAATTTCGAGATGATTGGCAAGGGAGGATGAATGATAGATTTGAAAACCCAGG
>DTUY01000169.1 GCA_012963885.1 Candidatus Poribacteria bacterium
CAAAGACTTCATCATCGATCAATTGGTAGGGTATGGCACTGAACAGAAATGGGATTTGGTCGGTTTGGGAGAGGGTGAGCGGATAGGATACACTTACATTTCGGGTATAAGCAGGCATTAAAAAAATCTCCTAATCAAAAAAAGTTGTTGATCGGAGACTCTCAATCCATTATAATAACGTTTGTCGATTACGTTACTATAGAGATCAAAAGTCTCGTTTGCCCCTACTCATGTGGGGGCTTTTTTATTATCCTTCCATTCTAGAGCATCCCGCCATTTAGATCAAGAGTTTTTTTATTGCTCTAATTTATGATGATTTCCCTACACCTCTAAGACCCATTCAATTGAGTCTTGTACCAAATCCAATATGATGTCCATCTGGATCCCTGAAACTGAAGTCTCGTACCCCATAGTCTCGATCTATCGGCGGACCTTCAGGGACAAGACCTTTGTCCACAAACTCCTTGTAGACGGCGTCTACATCGTCCACACTGACAAAGAGAGACGCGCACTCCGTTCCTCCACCCTTGTGTTCGCTCAGATGTAAAGTCAGTCTACTCCGACTGACGGAGACGTAAAGCGGCCATCCTTCGTCGAAACGGTGCTCCCAGTCCTTGGAAAACCCCAGAATATCGCAATAGAAAGCGAGGCTACGTGGGGCATCAGCGACCTTGAGAATCGGGGTCCACCCCGACCATTTCTGATCCATTTTCATTCCTCTCTTTCAGACTAATGAAACCGAAACTGCTAACATCTTTGACAATTCTCCTATTTGGGTTGATAGTAATTTATTTATTTCATCCGATGAATCCGTTTTCTAATTTCAGTATCAGTAAATTTCCTCAGATGCAATTTTGATTCTTTAGTTCCTGTAGTTCCATCTGGATTGATACATATCTGATTCCCGATTTCTATTAGATAATTTCCGAGTTCCATATCACAGACCTCTGAGACTTGCTCCTTTAGCAAGATAACATAATCTCAATTTAAACTGGTTGTAATTTCTAAAATAGTTATAGTTGTTCATTTTGAGACTGAGGACAAATCTGCCGCAGGTATTCGAAAGTATAGATTCCAGAACTGTGCGCATCGTTCCATTTGAAGCAAATTGCGTATCGCCCAACGAGATTAATCTCTACCGCACAGATATCCTGCTTAACATCGATTTCATTTGGATCTCCAACTTCAATTCGTGAGAAAAGCGAGTGCACATCCTGACCATTATTCCTGGTCATTGAGCACCCGGCGCAAGGACATAGACGACGAAGGTATGAGAAGGCATATTCACTAGTGTGTTTATCTTTCCAAGAAATCCTAAAGCCAGTATCGCCAAGTCTTTTTAACTCAGTAGGTTTCGTCTGGTCCGGGTTTTTATCTTTTAACACGTCATCCTCTTCCTTGGACGGCAGGTAGCCGTTGATTTTGTTTATGCTGCCTTGGTGATTTTTTCTATGGATTTTATTTTATTTCTGATAATATAAGTTCATGAATTAAGTTGTTTTGTCATCTTAATATACACTAATTATGGGGTATCCCTAGGTTGCCCTTTACATCTTTAGCTTGAGTTTGACTCTCAAAGGGACTGCTTTTTGCATTCTATCATGATTGCAGTTTCGAGGTAAAGCGGTGGGATCGCTGGCAGGGATTACTCACGGAAAATCGGGCGTATGACACCCAAAAGGTGGAGGCTCGCTGTGACAACCAGATTCTCGACGGAAGGCTCTATCTCAAGAGCGGAAGGATACTCCATAGTCAGACACTAGCTTGGCGCTAGCACTGCGGCAGCTGGCTCCACCAATATCTGGTTTTTGCTAATCAGCGTCAAAGCCTGTGTCTTGGACACTGGAATATGAGGCTTTTAAGATTCTGCATCTGGCTTGGTAGATTGCTTTGCTGTAGTTAATCCTCAAACCGTGGTCTACGACACTAATAAATCACAGTTACAATCAATGGTTGGTCATTATCAGTACCTAACTGTGAACCATAGCTGGCAGGAAACTCTACATTCTACACCTATCAACAAAAACAAGTTTAGACTACCAGCTAGACTTCACCTGACTCCATGTAACTGCTAGTTTGTTTTTTGGCTCGACGGGGGTTGCGAACTCCTTAGCCCCAAGTTGCATACTGAATTTGATTTCAGCGTCGTTAA
>DTUY01000170.1 GCA_012963885.1 Candidatus Poribacteria bacterium
ACTTTGATTTCTACCTAGCTTCCGACGTTCTCGCTAGTACGCCCACGGCGGTACAAACCCCGGCAACTGCAGCGTACTCCTATCTTCAAACGTGGCAATACTTTCCTGCTAGAGTCTAAAACTAAAGCCACACAACCCATCCACGCTGGTCTGAACTAGACTTCATGCTGGTGTGGGCGGGCTTGGTGTTTCGGGCTATAAGTGAATATGAATACTACGTTCTCTATCAAGAACCAACACCTGGAGTTTCAGCCTTTTTTCAACATCATGGAAACGAATGGGCAAAAAGAGCTCGGCCACAACCCAACAAAACTCCCATTAAAATTAAGAAACAAATTGAAGTAGGAGAATGGTACCATCTTAAAGTTGTCGTCGAAGGAAACGACCTCAAATGGTTCGTTAATGATCAACTACAGGCAGAAACCAAACTGAAGCCTGTTGGAGGTCTGGATGTTTACAAGAAAGGGAAAGTCGGCATCTGGGCTTGGGAAACCAAAGCGAGCTTTGACGACTTTAAAGTTTATGGTCCTGATATCGAAGGACAAGCCGTTGAGCCACAAAACAAGCTGTCAGTGGCTTGGGGACAACTGAAAAGGTTTCACTAAATCATAATTTATGCCACGTAATTCCTGAAGACATTGGGTTATAGGGTCAGGCTTTGCTGCGCAATTCTAAGCCTGTCAGGGTTCGATGTATTGTTGTTTTGTAAAAAGGAACAATTATATTTACACAAAAACATTGGTTTAGGTCTATTACTTATAGTCTCATGTTTTTTTTGTGTTGTCATGCTTAGTCGAATAACCTAGTTGGGAGAATGGACTTTCGATTTTGAGAATGCCAAACAAGCGGATCAATGGAAAGTCGCTAACGGAACTTGGAAAATCCAAAACGGAGTTTACTCCGAAACCTCAGCTGCGGAGAAAGCTACTCATGTCCTCTTTGGCGAAGATGATTGGGCTGATTATACAATCGAAGCCAGAATACGCCTAGACGCTGGTGGCAGGTGGGATGGCTTGGTTTTTAGGGCTATAAGTGAATATGAATACTGTATTATTTATCCTGAGAAAACTCCCGGTGTTTCAGCCTTTTTCAACATCATGGCGACAAATGGACAGGCGAGCTCGACCAAAACCCAACAAAACTCCAGTTAAAGGGGAAATCACAGAAGGAGCCTGGTTTCACTTTAAAATTGTCGTCAAGGGAAACGATCTCAAGTGGTTCATTGACGATCAACTGCAAGCAGAAGCCAAGTTGGCAAAAGTTGGAGATCTAGATGTCTACACAAAGGGCAAGGTCGGTATTTGGGCTTGGCAGACAAAAGCGAGCTTTGACGACTTTAAAGTTTCCGGCCCTGGTATTGGAGATGGAGCTACAGCAGTAGATCCACGCCGAAAACTAGCTACCACCTGGAGTTGGTTGAAACAGGATTAACTGGGTGAATTCTAATTTCTAATTACCCTTCAGTCAAATCACATTGCCCGTACTTGAACTTGAGTACGGGCAATATTTTTTCCTTCTCTTAATAGTAGGATACACTGTAAAAAAATCATCTACCCGTGGCCGTTTGCTCTCCAGGTCCAGGTCAAGCCCTGCCATCCTGGTAGATGACACAGTCTCTCTGCAAATAAGTACCTACTGGCTGAAATCCTAAATCTAGACGTCGGACAAGGTTGAGTAATTTACTTCACTCCAAAAACACGAGAACTAATCTCGATATATGGTATTCCGCGTCAAACTATTTTTATCCAGTCAATTTCCCACCCACTATTGGCGTTTTCTACATTCTTTAGATTACTAAAATAGTGAGGATTATGCTAAAATTTAAGATCAACAACACCGAGAAGAGATTGAAGAATATTCGCTTACGGCATTTAAATTATTTGTGTTATCAATAATCAATTCACTATCAGATACCATTACTAAATGATTGGAGAAACAATGAGTCCTGAACAAAAAGCCATTGAAATGGGAATTGAATTCCCTTCCATAGAACCTGGATACCTGAATCTATGTATTAAGAGTGGCAACCAACTTTTTACATCTGGTCATACCAGCGATATCAAGGGGAAACTTGGTTCCGACCTGGATGTGGAGCAGGGATACGCCGCAGCAAAAGAATGTGCAATTAAGATCCTGCAGTCAGTGCATAGTTCACATGGCACACTCGACGGTCTTCGAGTAATCAAGGTACTTGGGTGTGTAAACTCAACCCTCGAATTTACCGACCAGCACTTGGTTATCAACGGTGCGTCGGATTTATTCCACGAATTGTATGGTAAGGATGGCGACGGGTATCATGCTCGAAGTGCACTCGGATTTGCGTCGCTTCCCACTGGCCCTGCCGTTGAAGTCGAAGTCATCTTTGAAATCAAGGAATAGGTTGTCCAATATAGAGGATGACCGTGTAGTGTTTCTTGCCCCTTCCGTGCTTTTCCGGCCTAGTCCTGGGTAAATCCTCTTTTAAATAGGGAACTTAGTCGAATTGCTGCTTATGTTGACGGCAAGCTTTGCCTTTGCCTCGAATGATGTCATCTCGTTTCCAAGAGTGAATCGCACGACAAACATAGCTGTTCTCACCGAGCATATGTTGTAGCTGGGATTCGGTGAACCAACCATAATGGATGCGGCCTTTTATTGATGAATCGAAGGAGTTGTACCGATCTAAGTAGCCATAAACGCGACAGACACCTTCTTCCTTCTCCACATCTGCAATGTAGGACATCCATGGAATTGATATGCCAAGCTGTGTTTCAACAAGCACTTGAAGTGAACCGATCCTTGACCCAACGTCCCAACCAACGAGATCCTCTTCTTCCCATCCTATTCCACCAGGTAACTCCCAGAGGTCATTTTCTTTGTCGTAGAGCAACAGGAATTTCGATTCTTGGTCAGAAATACAATCAATAAGTAATCGTGTTGTGGTGATAGACCGATCAAAACAAATGGGTATCAAACGTTTGCCTGCGTCGCTCAGTGCATTCAGGGCTGCATTATTGTAGGGATAGTACCCTGCAGCAGGAGGAGTATTGATCGCACAATACTTGTTGAAAATCCCGCAACGGTCTTGGGTAGATGTGCCAGCCGGTGCTTTATGCCAGGTATGTTGATTTGCAAGCAGTAAGTCACCAGCCTTGAGTTCCGGATCGATAAAAGGCGCTAGTTGTGCAATATCAGGACGGGTTAGATCTAATATACGTGTTTGTTGATCAATAACCTGAGTCAGTTTATGAGATCCAGGGGCAACGAGAAACGGGCCATACTCCAAATCGAAATCGGTCAGTGGTATGATTGAGAACAACCAGTTCACCGATGAACCAACTGGACGCCAACGTTTGTAATCACAATGTGCACCAGATCCTTTATCGCCTGGAGTCCGCAGATAGGCAACGTAGGCAGTGAGATAAGCTTGTTGATCCAATAGGCATTCGACAGTTTCAACGATTGTCGGATGTTCAGCAATAGGTGATAACCCAGGTTCAGCCAGCTTATTGCCGCTGATTGTATATTTCCCCGCTTTAGGATATTTAAGTGAAGAAGGGTATGAATTGTGTTGAACTTGTTGCTGAACAATACCGCGAAGTTCGACGATTTCATCAGAGGACAGAAGATTACGAATAATCAGATAACCGTTCTGGTTGTAGGCATCTATTTGTTGATTGCTGAGAGCCTTCGTATTAATTATAGTCATAGGAACTTGAGATTTTTAATCGATCATCTGTTTGCAGATAATCCCCTTCGGATAGGAACATAACACGGTGTTACACTATATTTTAGTCGTTGAGCTTTCGCACTTGAAAATCAGCTCTTTGTCTGTACTACTTTGGTCACTCTAACTCAGAAGTATTGGGTTTCTTCAATCACTGCTGCTGATTGATTTTTATGAGTAAGCAGTTTCTTTTTTTACGCTTGTTTAGAATCGGTGGATTGTGAACTTAGATGTTTACGAGTTTAAGTGGTTCTTAGTTTTAGAGTGTCGGTGAAATCACCTGTTTTACAGGTCATCGATTGGACGTTTGAAGTAGTTTTCCCACTTTTTCGTTGGTTCAAAACCGAGTATTTGCCTTGCTTTTTCCACACTATATTTCCCATGACCTTCATAACTGAGCATATTAAAGTCCTGAAAATTTTCAGGCACAGATTCAATTTCGAGTGCTAGCCGGCAAGCTAATTGGAGGTCTTCCCAGACAATTGTAAACGGAGGAAAATCTTGTTCGGTCATTTTTTCGGTTGGTCGGGGACCAAGACCGTTGAAGACAAATGAAATGGTTTGGATATCATACTCACGGGCATAAGCACGACAGATTTCCATGGCTAAAAATTTGGTCATCCCATAATACCCTACTCCAGGTGAGCGAGGAACATCAACAATATCGAAATCTTGATCGTAGGCGTTGCGAACGGACTGCGGTCCAGTATGAACGACTTTTTTGATTCCAGGCTCGGATGCTGCTTTCATGACATGCCAGGCACCTAATGTATTGACATGGAAACTTTGATCCGGATCGTCCCGGACGACTGTGAAATTCATAATTGCGTCCATACCTTGAGCAACATTATAGACCTGCTGATACGATGTGATATCAACATTGATAATTGGTTTTTCATCTGGATGAGGAACAATATCAGTTAAACAAAGATCATAGTATGGATCCAGACCTGGTAACAGGTAAGGAGCAATGTTGCCAGAGGCACCTAGTATTAATACTTTCTTTTTCATGGGATTCTCTTGTCGCTTTGGAAATTATGCTGAGGTTGATATCCGATTTGACTCGCTCCAGAAATTAAAAATTTGGGGTTCTTAATTGGTGCGCAGATGTGATAGACAGCTCAACGTTGCGTCCACTGGATAGAGGAACTTTGGTCACGCTTCAATGCCCCAGCAAAAGCTCGTGCGGCATCTCGCAAATCAAGCCACATCAAATCAAGATCCCGATCAGCAACATCTTCTTCCAAGACTAGCCTACCTAGACGCAATGACGTAACTGTAACCATATATGTTCGGACAAACTCCCGGCAGGTAAGCTCACCTAAATAGCGAGCCATTTGATAGATTTCCGGTGTCGGCAACGGTTTGTAAAATTCGCTGATGTAAGTATCATCAGGATAACTGCCAAAAATTTCAAGTGTACTGCCGTAGATAAAGCGTTTGACTCCCGCGTCAACTGCGGCCTTGAAAAGTACGTGTGTACCCCGTGTGGCTAGATCCAAGAGTACCTGCTCACATTTAAGTGGATCTTGAGGTAGATTTTGGGGTGGCTCTCCAGTATGGATTAGGACATCAATGTTCTGTGTTGCTTCGTTGGCTATACTGGGGTCAACTAGACTTCCATGAATAAACTCGAGATTTTCATATTTGATATCTGGTGTTGTGTTGTCTAAAAGGCGAAGTTGATGACTAGAAGCTAACTCGGCGACAATTTGTTTCCCAAGCGGACTCGCTGCACCTGTAATTAAGACATTCATTACCAATTCCCTTCATATACTAATAGAGTGTCAACTGTACTGCGAGGTTCATTATGAGTCATATTTCACTTGAAATGTAAAGAAGTGTGATATCTAAAGAAGAACGTTTGCTTGCCTTTCTCAAATTTCCATTATTAATTTAAGTAAAAAAACGAGGAGGACATGTTTAGTTATTATTAGCATCTCAAGTGTTGGACTGGCTCACGTATTTTATCACGGTTCCTGTATTGAGGTAAAGTGGCAGCTTTACTCTTAGGAATTGGTCCTCACAAATCAG
Organism: Candidatus Poribacteria bacterium; assembly: GCA_012963885.1. Classification (GTDB taxonomy): domain Bacteria; phylum Poribacteria; class WGA-4E; order WGA-4E; family UBA9662; genus UBA9662. The sequence continues at coordinate 5,741 of DTUY01000170.1, forward strand.
TTAGGCTGGCAACACGTCAGACGATTGGGTTAATAATCACCCGGTCTATCTCAGGCCACACCTTTCTACATGGCAGGAGCTAACCAAATATTATTTTATCTTAGTATCTCTTTTTTGATGAGTGTGATCATTAGGTAAAACATACATCTTCCTGTTATGTTTAAGAAGGTGATTATTTTGCGATTTAAACACTTTGCTCCATGTATCATTTGACCATATTTTTGATGTTATGCTTATGTGTTATCTATATTTAATGTCACTGTGCTAAACTTGAACCAGATGATTCAATCAGAACAAAAATGTGAAATTTTGGGTTCTTCCCGAATGCTAATGGTATATACTGAGACACTCAGAAAATAAACCGCTCATACGCTTAAATTTCTGACGTTAGAGTGACTCAGGCAAAATAATTCAAATGTTTCTAACAAGCAGTTCATTCCCTGAGTTACAAAAACCAGGAAGTTATTGATGCAAATGTAAGAACGAGGACTAAAATAGATGCAAAATTAATGTATATATGTATGACAAAACTAAATTGATTCCTATTTTTGTTATTTTGTTATATTTTTACTTGTTGGCAGTAGTCTAGGTTTTTATTTCGCTGGTTTCAATGGTAATAATGTTTCATTTCCTTTTTGGGAATAGCATTCAAAATCTCCAATTGTGCTTTGGGCGGCTATAACGATTTCGCCAGTTATAGGAATAATTGTGGGGGAATATATTCTAAAGAGGATAAAGCTGAATCAAATAATGACGTAATAAAAACCACTGCATGAATTTTGGAGTAAACTAGCTCAATTCAAAAGGGGGACATCTGACTTGATCCGTGTTATTAAACCCGAAGGAATGGGAAACATTCAACTAGAGAAGGTTCCAATTCCAAAGTTCAACAACCGTCAAGTGTTAGTCCGAACAGCTAAGACTCTGATCAGCCGTGGTTCTGAATTATTTCGTCGATATATTATAGAGGAAGCCGTTTCACCTTCAATAATGGGTTATTCGTTAACTGGAACAATTGAAGAAATCGGTTCGGAAGTTACTGAATACTATGTAGGGCAACGGGTTATGGTCGTTGCTCCGCATGCTCAATATGCGATTGGTGATATTGATTCACTTGTCAAAAGCAGTATTATGCCGCTAACTGAGAATGTCTCTTTTGAAGAAGGCACATTCTTGCTTTTGGCAAAAGAAGCAACCGCTTGGGTTGATTCATCTGGTGTCAAAGCTGACGACCAAGTTGTAGTTTTGGGACAGGGGGTGGTTGGCAGTCTGATGATGCAACTTCTACGCGGTCGCCAAGTAAAACAGATTATTACGGTTGATACTCTTCCTTTGCGATGCCAACTCTCCCAGCAACTTGGAGCTGATGAAGTAATCAATGCCTCCGAAGTCGATCCGGTTGAAACCGTGAAACGATTGACCAGTGGCCGAGGTGCAGACTTAGTTATCGATTGCGTTGGTGGTTATGCTGGTATAAAGTCGTTTGAACAAGCTCAAGACATGGTTGCTGATAAAGGAACCATTCAGTTGATTGCTCTCTATCAGCAACAATCACTACCACTCTATTCTGAAAAAATTATGCAAAAACGATTGGTCGCAGGAATACTAACTGAAGAACCTCCCATGAAAACGACCCTGAGAGCAATGGAAAGCATCGAGAAAGGAATAATTCAGGCTGGTAAAATGGTTACTCACCAATTTCCTTATGCAGAAGCGAAAGAAGCATTTGACTTTTTGTGGTATACACCAGAAAGTGGACTAGGTGTTTTGCTGGATTGGGAACTGTAACTCTTTACCCGATATGCTTACACAATTTAGAAATATATTTTATCGTTTGATACCTTGAACGTATTCAATTTCAAGGTGGAATTGAATACGTCGAGGGAGAGATTTAAAGACAAATACAAGGAAACTAATAAACAAAGGGTGCTTTTCATGTCTATCGATTCACGTTGGAGACTTCGAACTAAGAATAATTGTTTGTTTATCGATGATATCTCACATGGGAAAATCATACTTCAACACAATGCTCGTCCAAACCTACGCCCCTATATTCACCCACTTAGGTTAGCAGATGGTTCCGTTTGTTTAACTGAGGATAGCCCTTGGCATCATCCTTGGCAACATGGTATACAAACTGGATTTCATGGAGTCAACGGTTGCGATTTCTGGCTTGATCCCGGTCAACACCCCGATTTGCTGATCGGTACAATTGAGCCTAGTAACCCACGGATATCTGATGAAACTTCTTCTTGGATAATAGAATCTATCTGGCGGCATACGGATGGCAGTTTGCTTTTGGTAGAGCAACAAACTTGGTCTTTGGGAATGCTTGGAGAACACTTGTTTTTGGATCTAAACTGGATGTTGCAGGCCATCCCCAACATCCATATTGAGCAGCATGCTTATGGAGGGCTGTTTATCCGTATGCCATTCCGACGTGATTATGGTGCTAGTGTTTTTAACTCAGCGGGGCAGCAAGATGACGATACCGAGCAGCAGGCGGCCAAGTGGGTCAACCTGCATATGCCTATAGAAAACAGCCATGCCGGTGGAGGTATTGTTGTCTTAGATCATCCCACTAATCCTGGCCACCCTGTAAAGTGGCGAGTAGACGGTCAGCGGGGTATCAATCCGGCACCGTGTATCTCTGGTGATATCGAGCTAACTGCGGGTTCAGCCATACACTATTGCTATCGTTTGATCTTGCATAATAAACTGTTATCCCCTGACCAAGTAGATGAGCTATGGGTTGGATACGCCGAAAAATAATCGTGATAGCTGCTTTTATATCGTGTGTACACGATATGATTTGCCGAAATCATTCCTAGAATGAGGTTGATCTAGAGGAATAATTTTTGCTG
>DTUY01000171.1 GCA_012963885.1 Candidatus Poribacteria bacterium
CTGATTGAACTGAGGTTCAATAACTATTTGACCTGATTTATCGATGTATCCCCATCTTCCTTTCACTCGTATCCTAGCCATGTCTCCCAGAAAACGACCTACTCCCTCAAACTGAGGTGTTATCATAGTTTGACTTGTTTGATCAATAAACCCCCACTTTCCTTCCATTCGTATCGGTGCCAGTCCTTCCGAGAAACTGCCTATCCCTTTGAATTGGGGTTCTATCATTATTCTCCCCGCTTGATCAATGTACCCCACTCTCTGATCCAAAATGAGACTTACCGATTCACCGGAGAAATTCAAGGCAAAATCGAACCATAAGACTTTATCCACCCCGCCGCAGAAACCAACTATAAGTCCGTGCTTAAACAGTAGTATGAAAGCTATCAGTAGTATTGACCCTGATTTTATTTGGGTATTCTGATTCATATTGAAACCCACATCACAGTTGGCTAAAGCACTCTGATAAGATATCAATGGCTTTATCCATTTCCTGTTTGGTAATTGTTAATGGCGGTGTCAACGTCAGTATATTCCCCATAGTCACCTTAAAATTGAGTCCTTTTGAGAGTGACATGTACATGACCCGTTCCGCTTGATCAATCGCTGGTTCCATACTTTGGCGGGTTTTAACCAATTCCACACCGATCAGCAACCCCATACCTCTAACAGCTCCTATTATGTCATAGGTATCCATCATCGTTTGTAGGCGGTGTATTGCATATTCGCCGACAGTTTCAGCATTTTTGACAAGCCCCTCAGACTCTGTATACTCGATAGCCGCTAATCCAGCTGCACAAGCAACTGGATTCTTCTCATGTGTATAGTGGCCAAGAGCACGATCTGGCGTAATATCAAAGTCTTCCCGGGTTATTAGCGCTGCTAACGGGAAGATGCCGCCGCCAAGCCCTTTCCCAATTACCAGCATATCGGGGACAATGCCGTAATGTTGGTAGGTGAACATCTTTCCTGTACGTCCCAGGCTGTGTGGGATCTCATCTAGTATGAGTAGTGCGCCGTGTTTGCTGCAGGCTTCTCGAACAGTCTTCCAATACTCTGGTGGTGGTGTGATGGATGTGCTTCTAATTGTCTCGGCAATCACGGCTCCAACATCACCTTCCTTTTCCAAAACATATTCGATATAATTAGCACATTTCAGGTTACAAGTCTGACCACACTCCCAGACACATGTTGAAGGATATGGTGGAGGCACATGTTCAGTTCCAGGCAGAAGCGGTCCGATATCGTTACGAAAGATTGCTTCCCCTCCAATCGAGATGGTATCCAGTCCGGCTCCGTGAAACGAATCCCACAGTGAAATCGTTTTGAATCGCCCTGTTACAACTCGGGCAAGTTTTAAAGCCATCCCGACAGCTAAGGACCCACTGGGAGCAAATAGCACCTTGTTTAATTGGCCAGATGTTATTTCTACTAATTTTTGGGCTAATTTGATAGCAGGAAGGTTAGTGTAACGCCGAGTACAAAAGGATAGTTGATCAATTTGGGACTTGATCGCTTCGACAACATCGGGATTTCCAAAGCCGACTTGATGAACGTTATTCCCATGAAAATCCATGATCCGGTTTCCATTGATGTCTTCAATGTATATACCGTCACACTTGGATAAGACATTCAAACATGGCGTTGATAGAGACTGGTGCAAAAAATATTTGGAGTCTTGATCCAACAATTTTTGTGTTTGTGAATCAATATTCTCTGCAGACCAAGCCGACCGAAGCGGAGAGATGTTGAGATCCCCCTCGGTCCTTAGTTTTGTCAAATCTTCGTCTGGCATCGCGTTAGTCATCATTTAATACTAGGCAACACGATATTTTTCCACTGCATCCATGTCCAGTTCGATACCTAACCCTGGGTCCGTTGGAACTTGGACAAAACCGTCTTTGGGCGTCAACGCGCCATAGATCAAGTCGCTCTCTCGAACAAAATGCAGAGAATCACTCGGTATAGTTGCGTTCTTAATCACGGCATGAACGTGGGTGGCAAAGGCACCGGAAACTCCAAGTCCCAGTCCTACCACTTGCAACCAAACCGGCATTCCAGCCGCATCAGCAATACCGGCGTTTTTGGCAGCATGGCTGGGGCTGCCTCCGGTGTTGAACATGTCAGCCGCATCTGCTTTAATAGCTTCCAGAATCTTTTTGGGGTCATATAAATGCGGTGCTAACGGGATATTAGTCTGCTGGCGGAACTGGCGATAACTATCCCAACCATGCTCCTCATATGAAAATGGATCTTCAAATGCTTCAATGTTGTACTTTTCCAATTTGTGAGCTAATCGAATTGATTTCTCGGGTGTTTCGAAAGTGAAATTCGGATCAACTATGATACCGTAATCAGGGCCAGCAGCTTCCGTCATTAACCGAACAGTCTCCACAATATTCCAAGGACGTGCTTTAAGCTTGTGCGTTTTAAACCCCAGGTTGATACCCACCTCGGCCTCTGCCGCAAATTCCTCCGGTTCCATTGGGCATGACCAATAACCAACAGGAACTTTTTCCCAATGTTGCGCACCCATCAACTTATGAGCTGGTACACCCAGAGCTTTGCCCACAATATCGAATATGGCCGATCCAAACCCACCACCAAGATCCTGCCACTTTAACGTCATGGGATCCAACCCGATCCATTTCTCCATGGCATCATCGAACCGTCCACCCCGACCGCTCTCACCCAATCCGTGGATCCCTTCGTCTGTGTGAACTTTAATAATGGAAATCGGTCGGTCAGTATAATCCTGAGGACGATTTTTCTGAATTGGTTGAATATGCGGTACAGCAACAACAAATTGTTCTACCTCTGTAATCTTCATTGGAAATTACCTCATGATCCAGATTTGATTTGTTAAGGCAAGTAAATCATCTTTATGCACACAGGCATCGGAACTTCGACGATATTCCCTGTTGAAGTCAGTTCTCCGGTTTGTTGATCTATTCGAAAGGTAACGATGTTATCGGTTGACTGGTTGGCAGCTAACAAAAAAGTTCCTGTAGGATCAATAGCAAAGTTGCGAGGGTTCTGCCCCAGCGTCAATTGATGTCCAACATACGAGAGATGGCCAGTGTCCTCAATTTTGAAAATGACCAGACTGTCATGTCCACGGTTAGATCCATAAACAAATTTCCCCGATGGAGAGACATGCACATCAGCACAATGACTGACATCTTCAAAATCGTCGGGAAGTGTGGGAACCGTTTGTATCTGGCTAAGCTTCCCTTGCGATGCGTCATAAGTGAAGGCCGTCATCGTCGAATCCAATTCATTAATCAAATATGCATATTCACCATTGGGAGTAAAGGCAAAATGACGAGGCCCAGCACCAGGGGTAATCGAAGCCCAAGGATGGTCATTCGGTATCAGCTTACCTGCGTCTAAATCAAGCTGATAGATCAAGATCTTATCCACACCAAGATCAGCAGCAAAAGCGTATTTATTGCCGGGCCCCAGCATAATGGAATGAGCATGTGGTTCCTGTTGACGATTTGGATTTGCGCTAGAACCTTGATGCTGGACAAAATCAGTCGCTTCACCGATCTGCCCATCCTGTTGTATTGGTAGGATAGAAACACTTCCACCACCATAATTGGCAACTAGAACGAATCGGTCAGTCTTATCGATACTGAGGTGGCAGGGACCATTTCCTCGTGAAGATTGCTGGTTTAAATATGTCAATTCTCCTGTTTCCGAATCTATGGAGAAGGCCGTCACCGCACCACTAGACTCACCAGCAAATTCCCCAACTTCATTGACTGAGTAGAGGTATTTTCGTTGAGAATCAATGTCCAGAAAAGAAGGGTTTTCAATACCCTCTGTTACACTGACAAACTCTAAGGCTCCAGAATCCAAGCTGATACGGTAAACGTAGATGCCTTTGCTTTTGCCACTATTGGTATAGGTTCCCACGTAAACATAGATTTCTTTGCTATTCTGTTCTGGCATAATCACATTTCCTCAATTCTTAAGTGTCCAATTTTAAATAATTAAGTATAGTAGCAAATTCTATGCTGCGTTTCAACTGAAAGAAGTTGATAGCATTCTTTCGCTGTACAAGTAAATGTATCTATCATAAAATGGAGCAATAAATTTACGAACCGGTGATAAACTGATGAAAAAAATCTTAATTACTGTCAATAATTTGTCGGTTTCAGCAGAATTGAACGACTCGGTTTCAGCGGACAAAATTTGGGAAGCATTACCGTTGAATGGTAGCGCTAACATTTGGGGAGATGAAATTTACTTTGAAATTCCTGTCTCCTTAGAACAGGTTTCAGACGCACGTCAGGAGGTTGAAGTTGGGACTCTGGGATATTGGCCACCGGGCAGTGCACTGTGTATATTCTTCGGCCGAACTCCTGTTAGCACCAGTGACAAACCCAAAGCCTATAGTCCTGTGAACATACTCGGATCGGTAGACGGTGACTCAAAAGTATTCAAAAGTGTCAAAGCTGGGGATCAGATAGTTATTGATAAAGAGACATGATTTATGTAAATTAAAAATTATAATGTGACTTTAGATTTCAATATTCAAAACTCATCAGGGCTGAATCACCTAGAAAGAGGAAATTTATGCGACCAGGTGTAGCTGGATTCTTACCCGGTGATATTGCTGCTATCGACGAAGATACCGCCAAGCGTGTGCAGGAGGCAGACTTCACCGGTGCACACATCACATTTTCAGACCTATTTAACGTTGTTTCACAGGATCTCATCCGAGCCAAAACAATTTTGGCTGATCAAGGGCATTTGGGTAACACAAAGCAACGCACAGTATCCCTTCTTGGTCAACAAAGAAGATGCTCTGCGTGCTAAGGGTGTGCAAGCAGTCCAAAAAATGTGTCAAATAGCTTGCTTGTTGAACGCTGCCACACTCTATGTTCAGCCTGGTAGAATCAATCCGAGAGGTCCGTGGTTGCCACATCCAGAAAACACCGATCCGGCAACTGTAGAGCGTTTGGTCTCTAGTTTGCGAGGAATTGCGTCTGCAGCTGAATCAGAAGGAGTTTGTTTGGTATTGGAAGGGCACGTTGTCTCACCGTTACCAACACCAGAGAAAGTGTGAGAAGTTATTGAAACTGTAGACTCACCTGCTCTTCGATTTTGTGAGGATCCGATCAACTTTATTGGCACTTTGGAGGCAGCCTATGACACAACGAGTTTTCTTGATCGATTCTTCGATGTTCTTGGGCCTTACATAGCTACCGCGCACATCAAGGATGTGCAGGTGGAAAAGAAATTGGTCTTACATATCAATCAACGCCAGGGGATAGGAGAATGGATCTAGTTAATTTAGTGACTCGGTTTCAAGTTTCATGCCCAGATGGCTATGCGATTATCGAACACTTATCAAATGAACAGATTCCCAAAGCCAAAAGTGCACTGGACGCTGCCATGCTTCAAGCTGGATTGGAATGGGATGAATCCTTTAACTAACATATCGAAAGTGAAAGATGGTACTTGAAAACAAAGTTGCTATTATTACAGGTGGCGCTTCAGGTCTGGGTGAGGCCACAGCAATACGTTATGCTGGGTCAGGCGCCAGTGTCATTGTTGCTGATACGAATACTTCAGGAGGGGAAAAAACAGTAGAGTTGATTAGGGAAAAAGGGGGCACTGCTGAATTCGTCCACACAGATGTTACCAGTGAAAATGATGTCATCAACATGATAAATGTAGCTAAAGGAAAGTTTGCTAAACTTGATGCCTTAGTTACTTGCGCGGGTATCTTGTTGAGTCCTAACACGCGTGTCGATCAATTTGAAGCCACTGATTGGGACAAGGTAATTGACGTGAATTTAAAGGGAACATTTCTCTGCGTCAAACATGCTGTTAGTTTAATGGGGCAACACGATAGCGGCGTAATTTTAATGATAGCATCCGGCGCCGGGGTACTTGGAGGGAGCTCATCTGTTGCCTATGCTGCCAGCAAGGGAGGTGTATACGGCTTTGGATTGACATTAGCAGGACAACTCAAACCGCTAAATATTCGTGTCCATGTTATCCTTCCGGGTAACATGGCAACCACTCTGAAACTAAACGTAATTGGTGAGATAGCAGAAAAGGCTGGAGGATCCCGACAAGAGGCAATTAAGGCTCAACTGCCTAGCTTACTGAAACCGGAGGTAACAGCGGAATTATTAACCAATCTGGTATCCGATATCGGAACATCTGCCCAAGATACTCTGCTTATTCAATCAGCTGCGTGGACAAAAATATTTGAGGATCAGAAAAGGTCGTCGTAAATAATGATGTATATATCTGAGTTTATTTTGAGATTTTCTACTAGTGTAAAATCAATGTTCATTTTAAGCATTAATATTCCACTCTTTCTATATCTACTTAGTACAATTGAAATCATTTCTGTCCCTAAAAATTAGTTATAAAAAAGCACCTCCTATTATGAGAAACAATACATGTAAAACAACAAATAATCAGTGCTTGGATCGTATCGTCTTCAGACAGTAAAGTTGAGAAGTGATCCTTTGTTATGTTAACCTGTATTTATAGATACTTAGATCTAAATTGAAGGCTTATTATAAATGATGAATACCATGTTTAGGAAATCTGTTATCGTGTTGATCTTGGTGGGATTAGTTTTCATTGGTTGTGGGGAAGATGAGCTAATAAAACCGAAAGAAGGTCCTAAGAAGGTGATTACTTGGCGGACAGACGGAGCCAGGATGATGTTGATACCCACTGGTAGCTTTGAGATGGGAGACAATTTCGATGAAGGTGACGCTAACGAACAACCAGTCCATAAAGTAGAACTGGACGCTTTTTACATGGACGCGCAAGAAGTGACAGTGGAACAATTCAAGAAGTTTGTAGATGAAAGTGGACATAAATACAGTCGGTGGAACGAGGTGGAAAAATATTCACCAGATGATAAGCATCCGATGGTTTATGTTACCTGGAATGATGCCGTATCCTATTGCAAATGGGCAGGGAAACGGTTGCCTACAGAAGCGGAATGGGAGTACGCGGCACGAGGAGGACTTGCAGGCAAACAATATCCGTGGGGAGATAGAATTACGCACGACTATGCCAATTATTCTGGTATGGGAGGCAAAGATCCCTGGGACAATCCAAAAGACAAATGGGATAATCAAACGGCCCCGGTGAGGAGCTTCGAGTCCAATGGTTACGGATTATACGATATGGCAGGAAATGTATTAGAGTGGTGTGCTGATTGGTATAATAGTGACTATTATGGTAGTTCCCCCGCGAAGAATCCGAAAGGACCGGATTCAAGTCCAAACGGTTGGTTGGTTTTACGTGGAGGGTCCTGGCTAGGTGATACCAAAGCCTTGCGTGTTTCTCGTCGCAGCCACCGCTCTCCAATGTCTGCCGACAGCAACTATGGATTCCGCTGCTCGGCGGATATACCATAGTTCTATTTCTCATAGCCTGAAGACTGTTTGAACACTTCGCGTTAGTTCTATATCTTGCCTCACACAACTAAAAATCAGTTTGGATTTTGGATGATCTTAATGTATGGAGAACGCGGTACTCTAATACAAAATTGGGATTTGGTCAAAATGCGCTGAAAAGTCTTAGCCTATGAGAAATTTAATTCTTAGGTCTGGCAGGAAACTAAAACAAATCTTCAAAAAAATCTGTGATGCCGGCAAAAGGTCTAAGTGTACCTACGTTGTGTTTGTACTGCTGGTTACCATCGTAGAAATACTAGTGGCTCCAACTCCCGCCTAGATTTTTCCATATGGTGCCTGAAATGCACGCTTAATTAGCATTACCTTCAGATAGGTTCAAGACATCTCGTTGAACTAGCATAAACCGGATTGATGTTGCGAACCAAAGATCGTCTTCCGAGTCTTCTAGATCAGTTATATTGTTGGTCACGAGCCCATTTTCGACAGTTAAATGCTCCCATTCACTTTGACTATATATATTCAAACCAAGCAAAACAGCTAAAAATCAACAGGATAAATATTATTTTAGACTAAGAACCTACTTTGGGAAACAGATGGATTGAAATATTGGGAGGTTACAGGTAAAAGTGACCGATGCCAACGTTTCCGACAGTCAAACGGCTTATCAGCTATTGACGGCCGTTTGGTTTTAGTCTAACTCCATTTAACGGTTGTGGGCCGACGGTGCCTACCAGGAAGATCTGAAGGGTGATGGTTGTGGAATCGATTTCAATGTCAATTAGAAATAGAAGTCAACTTGAAGGGAACAGGCTTTCAAGTCCTTGCCAAGCGGTGGATAGCGGAGCAACCTTTTTCTTGATTGGGTTGGTATCGACGCTTAAACCTGAATTATGAACGGAAAAGTCAGCATGCGGAGAACATGATATCGCTATGATTCAATTGATGTTGAAGCGAATCTAATCTCTTTCAAACAGGTCTTACTATCGGCGGGTGATCTCTGATATAATATAATAAATGGTATTGATAGAGAAGGTGAATCAACAGCTATTTCCAGTCCAATCATGATCAGCTGAAGCCGTTTATCCATCCCTATCTCTGATAGGGAGTTGCTTTATTTTCCTCATGTTTTCTCGGCGGGCAGAGCCACAGCTGGGCTCGTGGTGGGATCATGGCGGCTGATCAGAATAGCTA
>DTUY01000172.1 GCA_012963885.1 Candidatus Poribacteria bacterium
TTCCTCCAATGGCCATAGAAGACACTAACGATGAATGAATGTTAACAGGTCCTAGGAAGCGATTGTAATTAGCTTCCAAACGGCCGTTGTCTATTCAGAATCGTGAGATAAACTTGCTGTCATATGGAGTACCGTTAAAGTAAGATAGGAGATCATAACAATGCAAAGGAATTCAGCATACTCGACAGTAGCGTTTTTATTGATTGCATCGCTAGTATCAATGCAAACTGCAGACGCCCTTCCCAAAAAGGGAACCTTGCGAATCAGCGGTGATAACTCATGGGTTGTATTCATTGATGGGAAAGAAGTGGCAAAAGGTGCTAACTGACAAGCTTCCACCGTCACTGAATTTGAACTCAAGAAAGATTCCGCTGTGATTGCAATTTATGTTCATGACGCGGAGCCTGGAGCAGCAGGCAGAGGGGGCTTTTTAGCTAACATAATCTTGAATGACAAACCTAAGTATATTGGGTATAGGTGAGCCTGGTTGGAAATGCGATGTGGGTAAACCAATCAATAATTGCAAAGACGGTTGGGTAAAGCCAAATTTTGACGATGGTAAGAGGAAAGAGCTTCAGCTTTATGAAAAATTTGGCGGTAGCATTTGGGGATTTGGTGCGGCCAAAATGCGAGAGATATTGAAAGACCCGGATTCGAAAGCCTATTGGGTCTGGGCAGGACCAAACGATGTCAAAGATGATATCTATCTCCGATTCACAATCAAGATAGGAACTGATACCTCAGTTAAGCCGGCAGGGAAACTCGCGACAACGTGGGGGGAACTCAAGGCCAGACGTTGATTGGACATCCGATCTGACAATGGATACACTTTATGTCTTTCTGGTATCGATGCCGAGTAATGGCAAAACGGCTCTTCACGACAAGTTTAGCGGGCAAATTAAGGTATGGAGACTTAAATTTATACGTACTAATACTAAGAGTTGCATGGCATCTCATTTTACTTGCAAGCATGATCGCTTCGGCAGTTCAATTTTGGGCCTTATGTACCTAAAGGCCATGTGTTTGATGGAATACTGGGTGTAATTATTATCTTTGCTGGTTACATCTTAAGGGTTCTCCTACCTTGTTTCAAGCGAGGCGATTAAATGCTTTATGGACATTGAACAAAACACCCGTTTCTCTGCTGAACACGTTAGGCATTTTCGTCTTCAGAATTATGCGTGCGTTTCTGCACTTCCGTTACGTCTTAGTAATTCCTTTATTCCAGCGTTCATTTCCTGAGACTCAATTCGTTCTTCGAGAAAATCCGCCGAACTTACAGTTGTTAAATCCTGATATCGATTATCAAATTCCAATGGGCAGTTTAGGCCGATGGCTTCGAACCGATGAAGATAGCTTTAAGCAGAGTAAAACAACCCTACCTGACAGCCTGTGCTAATGGGTCTGCCAAGATCAAGAAAAGATATCAAAAATTGGTTGATGGTAGAATGCTGGTTGGTATTTCATGGCAAAGTACCGGTATCAATCAGAGACAAACCTTATTAAAGAGTACGATATTGGAAGATTGGACATCGATTCTGTCGCAACAAGATTGCTACTTTATCAATTTACAATATGGAGATGTGAAGGAAGGATTAGCACAGTTTCAACAGCAAACGCATCTAATGATTATCAGGATGAGGAGATAGACTCATTGAGGGATTTAGATGATTTTGCTGCCCAAATATCAGCCTTGGATTTAGTTATATCTACGTCTAACACAACGGTGATATGGCTGGAGCCTTGGGTAAAAAAGTTTGGACCTTGTTGCCCTATATACCAGATTGGCGCTGGATGTTGGACAGAGAAGATACACCATGGTATCCAAGTATGAGATTATTTCGACAAAGTGAACTGGAGATTGGTCAGGGGTATTTTCCCAAGTTAGGTCGGCATTAGAACAATATGTGGTAGATAACACAGCTGAAGGAAGGCAATAAGATTTGTACCAATCGTCATAATACATCTTCCAAAGACCTGTATTTAATTAAAAACTTAAATACAGATGAGCATTCCAACGGATCCAAAAATCAAGCTTTTGTCTCCGTTAGGAATAAATATTTAGATGTTCTTTACATTAATTTTTGACCAATGACAGAAACTATGGTTTTTCTCCCGTTGATTCTACGTGAGATTGGATAGCGGTTACGTTTTATTTTTAACATGGTAGTTCTCCTTTCGTTTTTAATATTATGGCCGTTTATTCTTTTTTTAATGTTTTCATTCCATTAGACAAGGCAAGTTTGTTTTTGTTCGGAAAAATCGTATTAGTTTTCTAATTACGTAAGAAAGAGTAAGTACACAAGGCTGGCAGAAACTAGGACAGGTAATACCTTAAACTTGGTCAATACTCCCCCTGACTACATATCTCGGTTGCATGACGGTGATTTTTCAAGGGATTTCCAAAAATTCACATCACGGTTGCTCCTATGAGTTTCCTTATGAGAAAATAGAAGCTGAAGGGTGGGAAGATAACGACTATAAGTATGCTGTCAAGACTCCAAGTCGACAGCATACTTGCTCGGATCGATATTAGGATTTAAGTTAAATCCGATACTTTTTGTCTGCCAAGACTTCATTTAAGCCCATTTGGTGGTTAGCTTTCCCGCTGGATCGACAGCTAAAGCCGTTTTCATGGATTCCTGGGCTTCATCGGTGGTGAAAGCTACACTCCAAATCTTGACTTCATCCGTAGCACCGTTGAAGAAGTTACCACCAGCATCCGAATTGTCCGCAAGTGAAAGACCAAACTTAATATAGTCGAATCTGACATCACTACCTGACACAGCTTGACCATCAATTTTTCCATCAATATACATTATTGCCTTCTTTTTATCCTGTGTAGCGACGAAGTAATACCATTTGGATTCGAATTCTACAAACTTGCTTCTGATCTCGAGTTCTGCGCCTTTGTTTGCAAAGTAGTGGCCAAACAAAACGCCACCACGATTAAATGTTATGTGTGGACGACCTCCGCCATTTTTCCGGTACATCATATCCATTCTATTCCCACCCGAAAACTTTTTGGTGGGTTGAAACCAAAACTCGATGGTAAGCGCTTTTAGCTCATTAACTTTCAATGGTTCAAATTTTACAGATCCCTGATTGAATTCTAAGGCTTTGCCTTGCACACCCTTTACCCAATTTTGCGTTTTTCACATCACCAACGAATTTGTTAGGTGAAATATCTTTAGCCACTTTGCCAGCCCCTTCTTCGAATGGCAAATGAATAATCAAATCTTTTGGTGTAGCGGCATCAACAGTTAACACTATGACTAGAGTCAAAACTAAAACCAATTATAGTTTTCATTACACTTTGCCTCATCACATAAGCACTATTTTCAACTTCATCAAAGAGAGAAAGGGTGTGTTTGCAAAAGACAGGGGGTCATGAGACATAAAACTGACCTGAATTTGTATTTAAGTTAAAAACTTACGTACAGGCTAACGTAAATTTGAACTCCATCCATAAGTCTAAACAAATAGTAATTAAAGGCCTCAAACAACAATTTGCTCTTGAGATCATGAAAGTATATGAAGCCAAGCTCTTATCAAGAGCAATCGGGTCGAGATTACATAAGAAGTGCTTTGCTGTGCCTTCAATCAACCAAGAAGATGGTTTTATCCTGCGGTCTGCAGAGTTCAATCTCTGAACTCGCACTAAAGGCTTGCGTCACTGCTGTCATTTGCGTCAATCAATTTCCGGTATGGCTCTGCGAATGAAGTCTAGATCTCTTTTGGTTATGTTGTTGTAGTCATAACCTGTTTTGGCTTCGCCATGAGAGCCATTCAGGCAGATCACCTGACTTACTTCATCCATCATGACTTGCCGTGTTATCTCCACGACCGGCCATGAGGCATCTTCCAAAGAGGATCTCCAGCAAAGCTCGGTGCTCTTGTCACTCTGTTGCCCGCCCTTCAAGTGGTAATAACCTATCAACCCCTTGAGCTTATGATAGACGTCCATCGTTGGATAAGTTCCCATTTGCCAGAGATTCTGCACATCCCAGGTGAAGGATACAGATTCTCGACGATCAAGTGCCTCAAAGAAATCAATGACCTCTTCAGGGGTCGAGAAGATACAATTTCCGACTTCGTTTTCGATGGTAACTTTGAAGCCTCGATCGGATTTGGATTCAGAGCAATATACGTTGTGAAGGCGATCGATAGCTTCAGCATAAAGTGGAATTAACCAAGGATGATTTGTGCGGAGGTACTTTACGCTGTTCTCGATTTCTCCTCTTTTGGAAGTTGCTGCCGCGAGCAAGCGGATCATCTGTGGTTGTAGAATCTCGGCAATTTCGATGACGTGATCTATCTTTTTGAGATAGTCTTTCCGGAAACGCTCTTCCCCCAATTCAATATCGCCGCCGAAGAGAACTGTGGAAAAGCAATAGACAGATAGGTCTCTTTTCTGAATCAGACCTGCAGCGTGTTTTGCTTCTTTTTTTGTCAATCCGACAATGCTTTTTCCCAAAATGGCGTCTTTCAGATCCAGACACTTTATCCCCCATGAAACGTGTTGATCTAGAGCTGGCTCAAACGCGCTTCCTGCCATAGAATTGAGAATAGTGATCTCCGTGTTTGGCATAAAGACTCACAAGATGAAGAAATATTTGAGGTTGAAGGAAGCCTGATCACACTCCCTTATACTTAAATTATAACTTAAATACAATTGCTAGATTATGAATATTTCCTACTTTAATACTTGGTGTCTTCCAGCTTTAATCCCGTACGTAGTAATCAGGGGGTGCCGACTAAACCCACTAGTTGGTACCTTTTTTCCTCCTCCCTAACTTATTCTATAAATCTTTCCCAATTGACCTGTAATTTACATTGCTATATAATGGCGATGTCAACAATTAGGTCTACTTCCCATGTCAAATGTCTTCATCTCCTGCTCCCGCTGGCACATCGACTTCGTTCGTCATTTATTCGATCAACTGAAGGACCGTAACCGTGATCCATGGGCCAATTGGCAGGATTTTTCAGCAACCGCCGATTGGTTAACCGAGATCTATAATGGCATTGAAGCCACTGACTCCTTCTTATTTATTATTAGCCCTGATTCTGTCACCTCGGAAATCTGTACTTTAGAGATTGGTCATGCAGCTAATCAGAACCTGTAATGTTGGTGTGTATCCCTAGGATGATGGACAACTTGCGCAGAGGATCGCAGGCAAATCCACACGGGAAATAATGTCGACTAAGGAGAAAAATCGATGAACAAAGAAAAACTAGAAACTATCAGTGGTGCGGTGCCTGTACTGGTGATGCCGTTTGACAGCGATGGAATTATTGATGAGGTTAGCTTGCACCACCAGATTGACTTTTGTATAGCGGCTGGGGCTAAAGGAATCGCATTTGGGATAGGCAGTGAGAGCGATATGCTGACCGATGCCGAGCGAATACAGGTATGGACCTTGGCCGCTAAACACATAGACGGACAGCGTCCGCTGGTTGCAGCAACCTCCCATGCCAGCCGTGAAGGTACGATTGCATTGACTCACCTTGCAAGCGAGTGTGGTGTGGATTGTGCAATGGTTAATCCTCAACCGTTTCAGCGGGAAAAGTTGGTTCGGCTGTTTGACGATCTGTCTCAGCGCGTGGCGCTGCCGCTGATGATTCAGGATGTCGGTCAAAATGCGTCAGCGGGCCTACTGGTGCAGGCGACTCAACAAGCGGGGCGAGTTGTTGCTCTCAAAATCGAATCTTCGGACGCGCCTGACAAGATTGGACAGGTTGTGGCGGAATTGCAAGCACGCAAATTGACAGCGGTGGGACGCCAGATAACCGTACTCGGTGGCGCCAATGGAAACCATTTGCCCGAAGAACTCAACCGGGGCTCTGTCGGAACCATTCCCTTTCCGGCGATTATCGATGCCTACCAAATGGTATGTGATTGCTTCCGAACAGGGAATACGACGGGTGGACAGGAAATCTATCTACAGTGTATCATTCCATTGCTCCGGGCGGCAGCAGCTGGGGGGGGTGGCAACAGGTCAATATGGATGCATAAGGCAATCCTTCAGCGTGCCGGCATCTTGCAAACCGCCTACTGTCGCATGGATATCGCGCCAGTTCCCGACTGGATTATGAAGAATGTATGGCAACATTTGGCTGAGGCCGATCTGCTCATCTCTCGACGGTTGGCCTAAGCCTGCGACGTGGTGTACTGTCCAAAGATAATCTCCTCTAGACGGTGGGTTGCTGTCTGGATTATACAATAGACAGGGCGAGGAGTGGTCACTTTTTCCCTTAGTGGTTAGATGGCATACACGGATTGGCTGGGGTTGGTAGAAGGTGATTGTTTTTACCAATCAACAGACATCAATTTTTTCCAGCCAGATGGGTGATTTTTAAAATCAGTCTCGGGCAGTCCATTGCCGTAGGGTAACGGCTAGCCACACGACGCTTGATCCCGGTGGAGAATGAATCTCCTGGGGTGTAGGTTCCTCTTGACTAACATGTTGACTTTGGAGGTCAAAATGAAGATTGTAGATTTGCAGGTGATACCATTTCAAGTTCCCCGACGAGGATTTCATCATGGTGAGATTTTGCCTGAAACAATGGTTACACAGACGGTGACCAAGATCGTCACCGACCAGGGTGCTGAAGGATATTATTTTGGTGGCCGAGGGCATGGCGACATGGATGGTATGTCTGCTGAGCAGATCGGGGCTATGCAAGGCCGAATTAAAAACCTGGTGTTGGGGCACGACCCCTTTGATCGGGAAAAGTTCTGGCACTGGTTGTGGGTGGCTAAAGTAGATGAGAATTTGCTGAGCGTGTTGGATATGGCGTTGTGGGATTTGCAGGCGCGGACGTTTAGGGTACCAGTCTATAAACTTCTGGGCGGTTGCCGAGATAAAGTGAAGGCATATGCAAGCACCTTTCCCAATATGGGTTCGGTGGAGGATTACGCGGAACACGCCGCCGCCTGCAAAGCGGAAGGCTATACTCACTACAAGATTCATCCCTATTATTTTTGGGATCCCATCAAAAAGGAATCAGATCCGGGACGACCTTCGCATGTTGAGCAGGATATTGAAGTGTGCCGGGCAGTCCGCCAGCGAGTTGGAAATGATATGGTACTGAGTTTTGATCCCTGGGGTACGTATTGCACTTATGAAGAAGCGATCAAGGTGGGTCGTGTACTTCAGGAGTTAAATTTTTACTGGTATGAACATCCGATGCCCGAGTATCGGGTGTCTTCTTATGAGAAGCTTTGTGCCGAGTTGGAGATCCCAATTTTGTCACCGGAAGTTGCAGCGGGTAGTTTCTTTACCCGTGCTGATTGGATTTTACGTGGGGCCTCGGACATGAGTCGGATTGATGTGTTACGTGGTGGCATTACAGGCTGTAAAAAAATGGCAGCGGTATGTGAAGCCTATGGAGTGAAGTGTGAGATTCATATGAGTGGGTTTGCCAATTTGCAGATCCTGGGGGCGACAAGCGAAGACACGTGTGAATATTACGAGCGAGGTTTGGTAGCTCCCGGCATGGATTGTAATACCCCGCCGCCTTATTTAGAAGAAATCGGCGATCCATTAGATGTCGAAGGATATGTGCATTTGCCTCAAGAGCCAGGGATGGGGTATAAGATCAATTGGGATTATATTGGGGACAACACGACTTGAGGGTAGTATCGTAAATGTGAAATCAATAGCCCTATTACCTCTCAAGTATTTTTCAAACTACGAGGTTGATTCCAGAGTTTTAGGATTATAAAACCAAAACAGCTACTTACTGATACCGGTGCAATAGATAACTCGTGTATAGTATCACGATAGTCTAAGGGGCACTATTATTCCTTGGCCTGCACCGAATCCGAACCACTTGATGTATTATGATAACAAAGTTATCCAATCTTGGCACATACCCCGTACGGGATTTGTGCTAGAAAACATATACCATTCAAGCACCCTAGAGATTACATGGGTAAAAGTGATTAATTTGTGCAAAAAGAAAAATTAAGTATTGTAGTTTTGATAAGGTGTTATTATATTTTGAGTATCCTAATTAGCACACAGTAGTCGAATAATTCTATTAGAGGAAATACAGAAAGCTATCATGATTGAGCACCAATTGGAATATCTTTTCGTCCTGATTGTGGTTGCTGCGTTGCTGCTGTTGATGAGGTCATTCTTCAAAGGTTTAGGCGCCGCGGATGCACCGCAAGCGCAGGCAAGGGTTGGCGGTGGCGTAGCTGCCATCTCAGGCGAACCATCTCTTGAGGAGGATGAATTGAGTGATGACGCTCTAGCTGGAATTGGAACAGATGCCGCTGGTATCCTTGGTGATGAAGAGGATGGCGGTGCGATGGAAGGGTCAGAGGAACTAGAGATTGCACGGCTCCAACGTGAAATTGCTAATTCCGTCCAGAGCAACCCCGAGATTGTTGTCGAGCTCATGCGAACTTGGCTGGACTCAGAAGACGCAACTTAATTAACTCTTAGGAGATTGAGTAACGATGCAACAAGCAATTATTGTTGTGTTTCTGCCGTGGTATCTGCCACAGAATCCCCCTCAACATTTCCTCAGAATTTCCACGAAAAAGCCCTCA
>DTUY01000173.1 GCA_012963885.1 Candidatus Poribacteria bacterium
TCGCCATTGATACTGTTTCCAGCCATTTTTAAAATCTCCCATTAAGAGTTGTAGCGTGCCAAGGTTATAATGTGCCCTTTCACATTCGCCCTGTAGTTTTTCAATGGCTTGGTGATAAATACGGGCAGCTTGATGTAACTGCCCATGGTTTTGTAAAGCAGTACCTAAATTGTTGTAAATTTCGGCGTCATTTGGGTTGATCGTCAGAGCTTTATCATAAGCTTCAATAGCTTGTTGAAGTTGCCCTAGTTCCCGTAAAGTATTACCCAGGTTATAGTAGGCATTAGGATTATTTGGGTTAATCTCGATAACTTTGTGATAGGCGTGAATGGCTTGTTGAAAATGCCCCTGTTCTGTTAGGGTATTGCCTAAGTCGTTCTGAATATCTTCGTTTTCAGGATTAATTTCAATAGCACTTCGATAGGTCTGTATAGCTTCTTCCAGCCTTCCTTGTTCTTGAAGTATGTTACCGAGGTTGCCGAAAAAAGTGGGTTTTCTATTATCTATTCCAATAGCCTGATTAATTAGATCTATGGCCACATTGTGTTTTCCAACTTGATAAGCGATGACACCCAGCAGGTGGTAAGCATCAGCATTTTGAGGATGATACTGGAGAACCTGTTGATATGCTTGTTCAGCTTGCTGCAACTCCCCTTTCTGATGAAAAGAGATTCCTTTTTGTATTCTCTTTTTCATGTTTATAGAAGATATGTGATTCGGATTTTTTCGGTTAATCATTTGATCTGTATTTTATGCGCCTGTTACCATCAAATGAAATTCGCGGCCAATCTCGATCCCAGTTATCTGATTGAAATGGAATATAATGGCAAGCTAACGCATGTCTGGGACTACCTTTTCTCAACACTGGACTTCCACCATGAATCAATCGTCCGTGAAAGAGAACCACATCACCTAGATTAACAAAAATGGATATTTCTTCGTTACCGTTTTCAACAAAAACCTTATCGACTTCGGGGAAGTATCGGTTTTTCTGCTGATCTTCGTACGTTTCTGCCTGTGAAAATTCAAGTGGTACATCCTTCTTCGTAATCAATCGACCCGTATGAGATCCAGGTTGTACTCGCAAAGCACCGTTTTCTTGATCGACATTGGTCATTGCTATCCACGCTGACATACAATCTGGCAAATAGTACTGATCTTGATGACGTTCATGCTCAGATCCTTCGTAAAAATGCATGGTTTGGATTGCTTCTGGTTCATCTCCTAAACAATCAGATAAAGGTTGCCTCAAGTGTGGACTGATTAAGAATTTCAAGACTTCTGAGTCATAGAAATGTTGGTTGAAGGTTCGGTATCCATATTTGTTCTGTTGTTTGAACCCTTTGATTGATTTCCGTCCGTACTTGAGATCTTCCATATGTTTCACAAATGATTGGCAGTCTTGATACGTGAAAATCTGGTTAAGGATTATATACCCATGCTCTCGGTAACTATCGATTTGTTCTGAATTCAAACCAAAATACTGGGCTATTCCAACCATCTAATGAGGGCATCCCTATGATATCTAATATCAATCTGGCGGCTTTTTGCAAGTGACTACGCATTCTAACCGAATATTATCTCGCCGAGCCAGTTTTTCCCGGACACCTCAGCGACATGAAGCAGGAATGCATGAGGCGTTGCTAACCAAACTACCATAAAGTGTTTAGGAAGATTTCAAAAACAACTGTTTGGATAAAAAGGAGAGTGATGGTGATGTAGAATATTCGATGGTTTTTTTGTAGATCAATATGTTTTTTTAAGTGTTTTGCTGTAGGTATAAGGATAAATGGTGCCATAAATATCCATATGCGTTCCGTCTCTGCCGTATAGAGGGTAGAAAAACCGATTGGAATCAGAGCCGATACATATGCCAGTAAGAAATTAAGTGATTCAGACGTCGATTCCTGGTCTTCCTGTTTTTCCATGTTACTTTCTTTGGATTTTAAGGATGAAATCTGCCGTATTGTACTGATCAGTTCACGAGTCCACAACGTGACTGTTATGGCACCTAGACACGAAAAGAAAGCAAAAAAGTTTGTTGCGCTGATAAACAGATAGCGTGACAATGTTTCATAGCCTGTACCAACTCCGCCATGATGGTCACTGCCATGGTCGTCAATATAAACTGCCTCCATCAAACAGGCAATCGCATTATAACCAGTTGTTAAGTACATTAACAGGTAAACGAGACAGAAAGTGCCGCCTGATACACATAGCGTGGTAACGTGATTTCGGAAAGCCTTTTTGTTATTTATATAAGTAAAGCCGGTTAAGGTAATAAAGTATACGCCTAGAAATGTGGTTGCAAACGTCAGGAACATTGAAATAGCAAGAAACAACCCGGTAAGAATGGCAAGGATTACTGACCTTTTTTCTAAAGCGATGAGATAAAAATAAATGCTAGAAATCAAAAATACAGCATAGAAAGCATCCATACAGGTTGCTGTTAGAAGAACAATGTTTGGAGTAACCAGGTAGAGGGCTAAAGTATAAAACGCAACCCGTTGATCAAAGATTTGTTTGGCTATCAGGTAGAGAGGAATTAGACTGATAGGGGCAGTAAAAATAATCAGGAATGCTTTGGTCAATTTGTCGTACCCAAAGTATTTTGTGGCTAGCCACAGCGTGAGGACGGGGCCGGGCGGATGTGTTCCGGCGTGAGTAGTAAGTTGGTTGGCTTTGGTGGTATAGTTCTTCAAGATGTCTCCTAGGCTTTCAAACTTAGGAACGTCTGTCAGGTATTGTGCAACACCGTGGTTGGTAATTGGAGGTAAAAACTGCCCGTTAATCATAGTTACACTGACGTCAATCGAAACTTTTAGTCCTATGGCTACGGCTAGTATCACTGGTGTCGGGATGGCTAACTCAGCTTTCAGCATGATTCTTATCAGATAAAAATAGATAATGAAAACCATAATCGGTAGAACAATCCATTTGTTCAGATCCCTGGCGGGACCTCCGAAAATAGGTGCGGTGGTTTTATTAACTTGCAGAGATATTTGATAATGCTCGATCAGAAATGGCGACAGTTGATGAAACGTCCAGAGCACAGAAACTACCAAAAAAAATTGGAATGGAATTGAACGATATATACGCTGAATCACCATGGCACCATCATCTCCTGATTCACTGTTTCAAATTTTTTCCTTGATATGCATCAATCTTTGACCGGCTTCGAGGAGTACCGGTTCGGGCTTGCTGAACATGAACCTGAATTTTGTTCGACCAAGTTCTAGCTGGCTGTAAAAACTGGATCCCGGCACACCGCCAACTCCGATTTCTTTGACTAACCAAATCGCGAATTCGGTATCATCCGGAAAACCGAAGTGGCTAATATCAGTCATTATATAGTAAGCACCTTGCGGACAGTAACAATGGAATCCGGCATCATCTAATAATTTTAACATCAGCTGACGTCTATAATCGTACCAACTGACCAATTGCTGATAATAAGTGTCTTCTGATCGAAGAGCAACTGCACCGGCTATTTGAAGCGGGTGCGGTGCGCCAACTGTTAAGAAATCATGCATTTTTCGGATCGCATTGGTCAAGTGTTCTGCGGCCACAACGTACCCTAATCGCCAACCTGTCATCGAATAGGTTTTGCTTAAACCCGAAATTGTAATCGTCCGGTTTCGCATTTCCGGTAGAGATCCAATGCTGATATGCGCTTGCCCATCATAAATCAGATATTCGTACATTTCGTCCGTAACGGCTAAACAGTCGTATTCACAACATAACGCTGCGATCTCTTCGATTTCCTGTATGCTGAACACTTTTCCTAATGGGTTGTTCGGATTATTCAGAATAATTGCCTTGGTGCGCGAACTAAACGCGCTACGCAGTTGATCAGAATCATAGGCGAAAATCGTCGACCCACTTGGAATAGTAGTTTCACGTAGAGGAACATATACCGGTTCAGCACCTGAAACTATAACATCCGGGCCATAGTTTTCGTAAAATGGTTCTAGAATCACAACCTCGTCACCTGGGTTAATGATGGCTAACATTGTAGACATCATGGCCTCAGTAGCTCCGCAAGTAACGGTTACATGAAGATCTGGTTCGGTTGGAATTCCATTGAACGCCATCATCTTTTCTGAAATTGCCTGACGAAACTCTGGTGCACCCCATGTAATACTGTATTGGTTGTATCCTTCCTCTATAGCTTGAATGGCTGCTTTTTTAACCTTTTCAGGGGTAGGAAATGCCGGTGTTCCTTGTGATAGATTAATAGCCTGATATCGATTACAATGTTGCGTCATCATTCGGATCACAGATTCAGTGAAAAGCGTTGTTTTATCAGAGATCATTGATTTTATATCTAGGGACAAGTTTTTCATCTGTGTTACAGGTTAGTTTTGAAAGAAAAAGTCTTCCGCCGTCTTACCTAGGATTTGATCCTTGTCTTTTTCCGAAAGGAAGTCCAGTCGATCTGTGATCAGTCCGATACTATCCTGGTAGGTATGATCCACTACCTGATAAGGGCAATCGCTGGCCCACATCAGTCGTTCGGGGCCAAACGCCTGATAGACCTGGTATATCAAGTGGTTAAGATCATTATAAGGTGGAGTTTTTTTCCCCAGTGCGTAAAAAGCCGACACTTTAACCATTACTCTCGGGTGTTTGGCCATGTCACAAAGTTGATCTATGTGTGACTCTTGTATTGGCTGGTTAGCTCCTATACGGCAGAGATGATCGATGATGACCGGGGTATCCGGAAACTGCTGACATTGTCGATCAACATCAGGTAAAACGACTGGGTCGATCAAAGGACACATAGCAAGGTTATGTTTAGCACCAATGGCAAACATTTTTCTGTATCCTTCTCCCTCTAACCATTTACCAACTGATACGCTTGTTGGATAGATCCGAAATCCTCGAATGCCTCGGTTGACCAAGCGGATCATCTCCGATTCTAGATTTTCCATATCCTGATTAATGACCGCGATACCAGCAAAAACACCGGAGTGTTGCTCTATCACGTCCAGCATGTACGAGTTATCAAAACCATAAAAACTCATCTGGATCAATACAATGCGGCTAACATCCGCAGGTTTCGTATGATGGAATAACTCTTCAGGGAGAAAAATGGGTGGTTTCATCTCACTTTTTTGACAAGATTCAGCAATTGGATATCGATTAAAATCGTCAGTCCACACATGGACATGAGCGTCAACATAACCCATTTGATCTTCCTTAAAATTAATACTTAATTGGGCAATAATTAGAATTAGTCTACACGTCCGTGTAGTGTCGACTTCTATATACTTGCCCGTTTTTAATGATTGCTATGGGATCAAGTTTCTGGTGCCCTGTACGAATTTGACCATGTGTATCCGCCAGTTGAAACTCACCTGGACGGAGCTCGAAAATAACAGCGTCTCCCCACGCTCCGACACGCAAGGTGCCGATATGATCTGGCATTAATACTGTTTGTGCTGGAACCGAAGTCACTTTAGATATCACGTCGTCAATAGACATACCCAGATGAAGAAACTTGGTAACAATTGTGGCTAGATCGTGCACTGGTCCGTCAACGTTGTACGCGTGCAGATCAGATGAAATCGTTTGTGGGTCGACTCCCTGTGACATCGCATTTTCAACGACATCCCAGGAGAAAGAGCCGGCACCGTGTCCAACGTCAAAGATCACACCACGTTCGATAGCTTGGTGAACCGATTGGCGTACCTGGCCGTGTTGATCTAAAATACCACACTTCATTCCATGAAAACAGTGGGTGAGAATATCACCTCTCCTCATCACGTTCAAAATATCATCAATTGAATCGCACCAAGCATCCTGTGGGTGAACCATGATAGGCAGACCGGCTGCGTCTGCCGCCTCACGAGCACGGTGAAGCGGCAACATTCCCGATCTTTCACTGACGATACTATTTTTGGTTAAGCGTACCTTAACACCTAAAATAACATCGCTATGCTGTTCGATTACCCGGCAGGCTTTGTCGACGTTGGCGTATTCTGGTATTTCAAACTCTCCAATCTCTTGACTTATCATTCCCTGAGATGAAATATTAAGTTGGGCTAAGATCCGTGTCTCACTGACATCAATGACATATTTGCGGAAACCGGGGAATGTATCCGCTCCGGATGAGCCAGCATCAACGACTGTCGTTGCCCCTTTGGCTAGACAGGTTGGGTCTGGGTGGATACCGTAATGACTGACACCATAAAACACGTGAACGTGTAGATCTATCATTCCAGGGGTAACCAGATATCCACTTGCATCTATGATTTCGCGTGCCTCTGTCTTCGGCAGATCATCACCGATTTCAGTGACCTTACTGTTGGCAAAGGCAACATCCTTTTGTGCATGAATACCCTGTGCGGGATCAATAAGTGTCCCACCTTTAATGAGTAAGTCATAAGTCATGTTTTAATGATCCTTTTCTGATGCCGCAGGAAGAATTAATTCGCTAAGTCCTCACCAGTTTGTCCTATGACAACTCCTGGTTTACTGTATGAACTGGGTTCTTCACGCAAGGAATATCCCAGTTCTTCTAACCGATATTGGGGAGAGTAACCTAACAATTTCTCTGCTAGTGATAAATCCCATCGCCGTTTTGAACTTTCGCCAACAACAGTTATGGTTTTTGAGCCGATTAAATGAGTTTCTAACGCTAGTTCGTAAGCTTGAACTAGATCGGGAAAGGCAATCCACTGCGGCAGTATAGATGCCTTTTTCGAGTCAGGGTCTTCAATATCTATTGGCTTAGGTATGCGTAGGCACAAAGCACAAAGACCACACGTTTGAGAGTAATACACGGCAATCTGTTCACCAAGGTGTTTGGTTAGCGCGTATGTGCCCACCGGCTTGGCAGGAACGTCACCTCCCACCCAACTTGGTGGGAGATATCCCCATACAACCGTCAGGCTACTAGTATATATTACTTTTTTAACGCCAGCTCGCTGAGATGCCTCAAAGAGATTATAAGTACCTTTCACATTAACGTCAAACCGTTGCCGGTTAAAGGTATCGTCTTCATAATCACCTTCATGTCCGGTTGCAATGGCTAGATGAATTACAATGTCAATTCCCTGCATCACTTCAAGGACTTGGTCTAAGTTGACTAGGTCAACTTGATGCCATCTGTCATCGTCGGTGTTACAGATTCTACTGAGAAGACAGAGTTCGTGTTTATCTTCCAGTACCGGGACCAGTTTGCTACCGATAGTTCCCTTGGCACCTGTGATAAGTATTTTCACGAATCTATCTCTTCATTGATGTAGTTATTTTATGAAAATTAGGTTTTAAATGTAATTTTACTCTGGTCTCATCGATTCACCACGAAGCAGGAATGCCCGAATGTCGTATCGACCTGGACGTTCAACAGGGAGATCATCGTTATCAATCATCAATTCCAAAGGTGAACATAGTGTTCGAACAGGCATCTGCACCACTTCATGCATTCGGGCCGATTCATAGATAGCCATGATAATTTCAACGGCAGCACGGCCATTTTCGGCATCTCCGCGGTGTTCTGTTTTCCCTTCAATCCACTCAACGAGTTCACTCGCTTGCGCAACCTGTTGATCTTTACCATCTGATGGACGTTCCTCCCAATCAGTCGATTTGTTATTGAGTAAACGTGCGCGCCCTTCAGTTAAGTCAATAATGCCGTCAGAACCGTAGATTATCCCACCTTGATAATTGGGTCCGGCGATTTCTTGGAGCAGCATACCAATACAGCCATTCTCAAAACCAATGATTCCAGCACTCCGATCTTCGATTGGCGTTTCTCGTTCGTAGCGTTCAGTTTTGCGTTCAACATTACCAATTACCCATTCCGCGTTCGGATCACTGAGTACGTAACGCATCATGTCAAAAAGATGAGAGCAGTCGTTCAGTAATCCCTGTCCGCCTCTACATACAATCTGAGTTGGTTGACCGATAGCACCGTCCGCAATCAGGTTACGAGCATCTGTCCAAGCAGAATTGAATCGTCTCTGATGCGCGATTGCTACTTTGACATCATTGCGCCTAGCCGAAATTAGCATTTCGTCGCATTCATTGAGATCTGTTGCCATTGGCTTTTCACACAAAACTGCCTTCGGCTTTCGTGCACAGGCGGCGATTGTCATTGGTGAATGCAATTTATGCCATGTGGCCACACTAACGATGTCGAGATTCTCATTATCAAGCATTTCACGGGCATCATGATAACGTTTTTCGATGTCGTATCGGTCTCCGAAATCGTTCAACGATACGTCAACCGGATCTGCAATTGCGACCATTTCTACTTCATCAACACCCTGATAACCTCGGGCGTGTGCGTTAGCAATACTACCACAACCAATAATTCCAACACGGTATTTTGTATTTGACATATTCAAATTCCTTTATATCAAGCCCAGATATTATGGGATTTTTGACCTGAATTTACAAGAGTTTAAAAGTTATTAATAATGGTATTATAACAGGCGGATTCAACTCTGAAACGCAAAATTCGCTCCCAATGATTTCCCAAAAGACAGCTCTGTAGGCGTTTCGTATCCAAGGCTCTTTCTGGGCCTCCTGTTAA
>DTUY01000174.1 GCA_012963885.1 Candidatus Poribacteria bacterium
TGAGTGTTATTATTCAACAACCGATTTATGATTTTGCCCCTGGTTAAATTATTACCAAGAAATCGGAGATGTTAGCCAAACTGCCTCTTTTGCGTTAAAATGTCCTAGTTGCGTCAAGCACAAGGCAAGCCGCCAATCTTAAGCATTAGGCAGACGAGATCATCATGAAACTGAAGTATTGTCGCTCAGCCCTGAAGCCGTCGAAGGCACTCTTAGAGGCAGTCAAGGTTCCAGACCCGCTTACCGTTGAGCAATTTGTGTCGAAAGATCCTGATTTGGTATGGGCTGATCACCTGTTTTTGGCAGCGTACCGTGTTCCTGGATACAACGGCCATGGGGGTATATTCCCAAGTCAGAAAAAGCAGAACCAGTCCGATGCAAGGTCGTCTCCTTACTAGTGAAATACGGGGCGGACCCAATTGTTAAATCTCAGGGAAAACTCACAACGATATGGGCGATAGTCAAACAAGGCCAGAGATTCGATCCTAACCAGCTGTTGCAATTGAGTTTGACAATTAATAGCTAGAAACTCTAGGAGTCAAAGAGGCATTGGACTAGCAAAGGTGCAACATTTTGAGGTTGACAGAAACCTGATCATCGCTCTCTTGCACTTTAGTTAAAAACTTAAGGACAAGAGGGTGGAGGCAATTGGTAGTAATACTTAAACTTTAATGGAAAAGAGATTAAATGAGATAACTGTTCTTGCATCTTTTGATTTACCTCTATCTATTTCCCCTCCAGCTATTAGTATTTATTAATTGCACACATTGCGAGTTGATTAATGATAGAGGTACCATTAATCAACAGGTTCGGCATTAGCTCCCTCCCTTCCTGAATCCAACTATCTACTATCGCAGTCTTGAACTACAGGATGAAAAAATGAATCAAGTAACCGACGCAGAGAAATTCCTTTTCGATATTCAGGGCTATCTAATTTTGCGAGATGCCATCGATTGCGATCTAGTTGAAGCACTTGATTGTACCGTGGTTCAAAATGAAGCACTTGACCACGACGAAAGTTGGGCCGATGGATTGCCTGTCGTCACGGCACAGCACTTTATCAAGGATCATAATGTGGAACACCAGGTTCGATTGAACGGGTTACCCAGACTTAATCCCGTTTTTGACCGATTGATCGGGCACCCGTCGGTGTTACCTTACCTCAAAGAATTTATGGGCGAGCCTCAGCTTGTGAACACCTGGTCGATCTCGAAATACGAAGGTCGCCTCGCCACCGGATGGCACCATGGCCTGCCAACGGAAGAGTATACTGTCCGTGATGGTGTGATTCGATCGCCAATGTTGAATGTGGTCACTATGCTCACGCCCAATCATCCGGGTGATGGCTGTTTCATAGTGATACCAGGTTCGCACAAGAAGAACTTCAATTTGAATCCACGATGGAGAACAGCCGGTCTGGACACTCCAGGTGCAATTGAAATCACTGGTGATCCGGGAGACGTCATGATATTCACTGAGGCTCTGACACACGCGGGTGCGGCAAAGACGACCGCACGAAGGCGAACGACGCTGCAATACAACCATGTCCACCGTAATCGGGCATGTCCGATGTGGGATCACCACAACGCCAGACATTACTGGATGTCTCCATCCATTCGAGAGCGTTTTAACCCGGAACAAAGAGACCTTACTCGCTGGATGGATTATACGATTCCTGATCGCACTGTCCCCAGATCTGAGAGGATTGACGACTGAATTAGTACATCAAGATTTACCTCTGTCTGTATTTAAGTTAACAACTTAAGTACAAGCTAAATAAAATTAATTTATAATTTCTCGTTTAATGGTAGCTCATCTAATTTAGTTTAGAAATAAAAAGCTGTGATGTTAATTGATGGAGGGTATGCACTTGAAAGGAATCAACGTCCTGAGAAATATTTTAATAGGACTGATTTTGCTGATTGTGGTTGCTAATGTTTCAGCTGACTAGGGGATAGGATTTGTTGCTAGACCAACTTATGGTTATGGTCTTGGCTATAATTGCTATCTCGATAATGGCTATGGTTGGCAAATTTCAGGATTTCCTTATGTAGAAGAGGATCATGGGAATCTGAATTTGGGGCTGACAGTATTTAAGACTTTACACGAAGGTAAATCTGG
>DTUY01000175.1 GCA_012963885.1 Candidatus Poribacteria bacterium
CGAACTACCATCGTCCGAGATATAAGGAACGGTTACCCATCGGTATATAAACACGAGCTCCCTTCTGACGTTGGGAATCAACGATACCCAGAGTTATCTCTGTACTGATACGTGCCAGACGAATGTTCCCTTCGGTTTCTCGATCTATATCAATGGCTTCGACAATATCCGCAATGCAGCCGACGGTGCCGCTTTTATGTTCATAATCCGGAAAATCGGTATCTAAGATCTCATTAAACTGTCCATGTCTCTTGCGCAATTGGAATCCAAGACCATTGTTTAGCGAACGTACAATACCATCGCTGCAATCGACCTCAAATTCATAGGCACTTCCTGGAATACTAATGCCCCGAGTTCCGTTCCGGAACTGAATATATCCCATCACGATAGGGGGATCAGATTCAGTCCGGTTATCTTCGAAATCGTTATCATCAACATCAACATCTCCTTGGACATAGTCCACATCGGAATCACCGGCTAAAAAGAGAAGCATATCTGCCGCATGTGTATAGCCCCAAAGCGCTGAACCACCTGAATAAGCAATTACTGAACGACGATCGCCAATTTCACCACTCTCAATAATTTCCCGCATCTTCAGATACCCCGGTGAGAATCGGCGTTGGGTTCCCAAATTGAATTTCACATTATGCCGGACACATACATCATACATGGTATCGGCTTCCTCCATAGAGGCACAAAGAGGCTTATCACAATAAATTCCCTTGACACCATGTTCAGCCGCAAAACCGGTGATTTCAGCATGGTTCCCTGGACGGGTAGCGATGCTGATAATCTCCGGTTTTTCTTTTTCTATCATTTCTCGATAATCAAGATAGTATTTTGGGATGTTCCACTTGGAGCAGACATATTGGGCTTTCTCTTCAAAAACATCCGCTGCTGCAACTACGGTTGTCTGCGGGTAAGCCGTATAACCAGCAGCATGGGAATACGGTAAGGATCTATGTTTGCTCCCCTTTACCTCTTCATCTATAGTTCCTCCCATCCTGCCACATCCAACAATACAGACCCGATATTGATCCGACATAGTTCTTCCTCCACCTGTTTACATGAACTTCAAAAGCTAATCTCAGGAATATTTCTATTAATGAGGTAGCTTCTCTCTTAAAATACCGTAACAAAATGCACCGACAACTGCCATGAACAACGGAACCATCACAACCCAAACACCATTACCAATTAATGCATACAATGGCCCCGGACAAGCACCTGTAAAAGCCCAGCCGATACCGAAAATGAACCCGCCAATAATATATTGAAAAAACATGCTTTTGTCCTTACTTTCGATGATGATGTCCTGTCCGTCAATATCCTTCAATTGGTACCTTTTGATGCATTGAATTGATAGAACCCCCGTCATGACAGCAAGACCGATAATACCATACATATGAAACGACTGAAACCGAAACATTTCCTGAATCCTAAACCAAGATATGACCTCCGAACGTGTTAGAACAACACCAAACAGTATTCCCGCAAAAAATAAACGTACATCTTTCATCTTATCCTCCGATTAGTTTAAGACTAGAGGTAACAGCACGTGAGTAGCGACTAGTCCTCCAGAAAAAAAACCGATGACAGCTATAAGTGAGGACAACTGCAAATTTGATAACCCGCTAATGGCGTGACCAGAGGTACATCCATCAGCATAACGGGTACCAAACCCAATCAGAAAACCGCCAACAGCCAGTTGAATGAAGCCTGGAATCGTTCGTAAATAATTCCAGTTAAAAATTTGCTGTGGTACGAGTCCGTCGAATTGCGTGATTCCGATAGCAGTCAGACTCTGTTTGGTCTTTTCCGAGATATCAATTACATCTGCATCAGTAAATATATAACTGGCAATCCAACCACCGACGACGATTCCGATCGCGAAATATAGATTCCATGCGCCCTCCCTCTTCCAATTGTAGCCAAAATATTTAATTTTGGTCAGTGGAAATACGGCGCATATATGCCTTAAACTGGCAGAGACCCCAAAAGCTTTTCCTCTCAAAATAAAAAGGAATGGAACAAATAACCCAATTGCAATTCCAGAGATATACCATGGCCAATTGTTGTTCAAAAAACTCATCTGGATTTCTCCATATAAATTAGTCTTTAAATTAATAATAATATCAGTTTCACCAAAAAAGATCTATTCTTCCAAACTTGACGCATCTGCAGGAAAGTGATACCTTGCATCAATATAATTTAACGATACTAGGACAAAACAATGACCCGTGAAGTGAGATATGAGAGGTTACGCCCAACTCAAATTCGGCAAGCCAGAAAAGATTTCCCAGCACTTTATCTGCCGACTGGAACTATAGAATGGCATGGACTCCATAACCCTGTTGGTTTAGATACTTTGAAAGCTCACGCATTGGCAGTCCGTTGTGCTGAAGTTGGTGGTGGTCTGGTTTTTCCACCTCTATGGTTTGGTGAAACCATGAGGAGGCCTTGACTGATGCCAATCCAGGAAACCGAAAAGATATTTGTCATGTTATGGGAATCTCTGAGGAAAACCTAGCGGAAGGTTATATGCGCCGCAGTCCACATCAGCAGAACATAGCATACATCGAACTACTGGTGCACATGCTAAATCAAGGGCAATCACTTGGATTCACAGTATTAGCGATTGTTGCTGGTCATTATCCGCTGATTGACCACGCAAGAGCAGCAGCATCGCTTTTCCAACAGCAAAGATGGAATGGCGCCCGAAATGCTGCTGTCCCATGGGTATTCACCGGTTATGAATTGGTAAAGGATCAGTTTCCAGAGGCAGGTGATCACGCAGCTTGGTGGGAGACTAGTCTGCTGATGGCGTTGGAGGACAAAAACCTTGTCGATCTTTCCACCTTACCAGTAGATCAGGATACTCCCCTACTTGGTGTTGGAGGTGCCCGCCCTCCGCATCAGGCTACGCGTGAGGTCGGTGAACAAGCGGTTCAATTGATCGTTGAACGTGTAACGGGAGAGGTGCGAGATCGAGTAGACAATCCCAGCAAGTATCGCGGACACGGCGTCAAATTCTAACCTCATGGTCAGGGTATTCTGTTTTTTCCCCTTCCATATACGAAGGTTCCAAAGGAAGATTCCATTTTAATAAACCCAGTCATATCAAAGGTTTTAAACCTGTCTCCTGATACGAATTACCATCCATTTGTCCCTTTTGGACACATTGGAGGACACACTTCGTATCATGAAAAACTCTTATCTGGTTCACCGTAAAACTGGTAGTTTCTACCTTTTCCGTTCTATAGTTCCCCTTGATCTTCAACCACTGTTTGGAACGAGACAATTCCAATTGTCTCTGGGTTGTGGTATCTTGGGGCAATCCAAGATACTATCATTTCACCTCAATACCATAACACAATTCATATATAATTCAATCAGGGAAAATCCCGACATGAAGAAACCGACCACTGATGACATCAAGGAAATCCTCAAGGTAGAATTGGAAAAGTCCAAACGACATGTACAACACTATTATCTTGGACCCAACCGATTGAGTGAAACTGAAAGGTTGAAGAGCATCCTCAAAGATGAGGAACAGGAAGGACAATTCCGACAGGACTTGAAACAGGATTACCAGAACACCCTGAAAGAGTTCAATCCCAAAGTATAAAGAGGTCTTGGAGGAAAACGGTTTCGATCAAGTACCAGTTGACTCATTGGAGTTCAAACAGTTAAGAGAAGAACTGATCCTGTTGAGATTGGAACTCAGGTTGAACTCTAATCCCCGTCTTCTTCCTCGGAGCTGACGATTCAATCTTTGGAAGGAAGTATTTCTCTGTCTGAATTGTGTGGCCGTTTTGTAGAAGTTAAAACGGAACAGGGTTTGACGCAGATGGTGATAAACGAATACATGAACCTATCCCACTAACCTCTATATCCACATAAAAGTAGTGGCAAGAGACAAGAATGCATCAAAACAATGGGCTAATCTCTCCCGCCGAACAGTCAAGCGGCGAAACTTTCTCTTAAGCAAGCAAAGGTTCGTTCCACAACTGTTGTTGGGTTTCAGCTGTAAGAAGAAGAAGTAATATTATTATCTTTTATTTTGCCTTTTTATAAGTTGCTGACCAATCCGAAATACGGTTTACTTACTAAATTACTAGGTAGGAATTATGCAGCTAAAAAATTTCATGTCAGGCGACTCGAAACCGAATAATTGACCTAACCAGCACTATTATCCAAACGGATCCCACATTTTTGCCGACAGGCTTACAAATTCCAGTACTCAAAACTTTTCTCGTCTTCAAGTACCATCATATCGAAGAAAGTTTCAATGTCGGTTCGACAGGAATCAAGTTTAGTAACAACTTTTTTGAGAAAAATCCTTTGTCCTTCAGTAGTAGGGCCCATGTTTAGTACTTCTTCATTGTAATCTTTAATTTCTGTTTCAGTTTTTATGCTCTTTGTATTTAGCCAATCCAGAACACCTGTATCTGTTGGGTGTGACTTCATCGCATCGGCAAATTTCTGGGCCGAGATCCCAAGAAATGCAAGTAATTTTCGATCGATACCTGAATCTTCTCCATACCAATACTCCCCTAGTGAATTGCCATTTACTGCTCTGGCTTTGTCAATCAATCTTGCCAAATGGATGATTCCACCGACGCTGGCATCGTATGGCCTTCTTGGTGCGCGACGGGCAAGATCAACGATACCAAAACTTTTCTGATCATCGTAATCCATCAGATCAAGCCAATTCTCAATGTCGGTTTGCCCGGGTGTGATCATCTCCCGTCGCTTGGCAAAGTTATCTCTATGCTTTTCTGTTTTTAACCCAAACTGTCGCGCATTCTGGTTGAAAACTTCAATTTCGGCTGGATCTTTTTCTACATTTGATAGAATCCAATCGCTGAGTTCCAGATCGTTTGGATTGCCTACTGCTCCTTGTTGGAAAGCCCCATCTGAGAGATTTAAAAAATCGAGAAGATAGTGATCCAATCCAGAATCCTGACCGTACTTATATTCACCAATTTTATCTGCGCAAGCCGCCCGTGCTTTTTCAGCCATTCGTGCAATACCGAAGATCCCCGCAACGTCTCTGCTGTACGGACTACGCGGCGGTCGCTTCGTAAGATCTAGCTGCCAGAAGTTTCCCCAATCATCCAATTCTACCGATTGAAGAACTGTTTTTATATCGGTCCTGTCCGGTGCGTACTTGGCTAGTCGGTCTTTCAAACGTTGACGATACTCCTCAGTTTGCGGCTCAATACTTAATTCTTGTTGATTAAATCTTTCAATTTCAGAAGTTGTTCTGGCTGATTGCTCAATAACCCAAGTATCCAAGGCCTGGTCATCATATTCTTCTACAGCTTCCGCGAACTGTTCATCTGAGATACTGAGGAAATCCAATATTTTACGATCTAAACCAGAGTCACCTCCATAGAGATATTCACCGAGTGTCTCATTGTTGTATGCTCTTGCTTTGTCAGTCATCCTTGATAAGCCAACAATACCTGCTATGCTAAGGTTTGACGGGCGCCTTGGTGGTTGTTTTGTTAAATCCATCATTGTATCCTTTTTTTAATTATTTATTGCTTCGATTTTCAGGATGATTATATCATTGATAAATTACTTTTTGTAGGATTCTAAGGTTGTGGATAATTAAGATGAAACCCTGTTATGTCTTGATATGCTTTGGCAGCAGTCATTAATTTGGCCTCACCATAAAGCTGGCCAATAAAACTAATACTTGTTGGGACGACATCTGAGCTATTTGTTTTCTCAAATCCATTGGGTAGAACAACACAAGGATGGCCAGTCAGATTGGTTAAAAGCAAACTATCAAAAGAGGGAGCTACATATAGATCAATGTCCGACATCAGTTCTGCCATTTTATCCATAACTTGCCAACGTAACCTGTTGGCTTGGACATACTCAACGGCAGGGATCATACGTGCTCGCCGAAAAATGTTGGGCCACGCATCCTTTGTTTGTCGAGTCAGTAGATCATCTTGATTAGAACGAGTGAGTTCATCAAAAGCGGCTGCGGCTTCAACTGACAAAATGAACTCCATCGTCTCAACTGGATAATCTGGCAGCTGAATCGACACGAGATTCAATCCCATCTCACGTAATTTTTTAAGTGTGGCTTGATCATTTGGATGCGCTTTGGCAAATGAACTCTCGACATATCCAATTTTTAGACTGTGGATATCAGAATCTGGATCCCAGTTAAACGGTAGATCTTTGACTGTACCATCCCTGTTGTCTGATCCGTGTATCATGTCAAAAACGAGAGCGCAATCTTCCACGCTCCGACAAATTGGGCCAATTTTATCCATGCTTCAACTTAAGGACATTGCTCCGTATCGACTGACCCGTCCAAAAGTAGGACGTAAGCCGGTAACACCACAAACGGTTGCAGGGGAAACGATAGATCCTAATGTTTCCGTGCCTATTGAGAAACCGACTAAACCGCATGCAACTGCGGCTGACGATCCGCTTGAACCACCATTTAAATTCCAAGGGTTTTTGGTTTGTCCTCCATACCAAACATCACCAGATGCAAGCGCTCCCAGGGTCAATTTAGCAACCAACACAGTACCAGCTTCCTCTAATCTTTCGATAACTGTTGCGTTCTTATCAATGACTTGATTTTGATATGGTTTTGCTCCCCAAGTCGTTTGATAGCCGCGCATAGCAAACAGGTCTTTTACACCCCAGGGGATACCGTGTAACGGACCACGATAATTTCCACTGGCAATTTCCCTGTCCGCCTGTTTGGCTTGCTTTAATGCGAGTTTCTCAGTCAAGGTGACCACACACTTTAGTTTTTCATCGTATCGTTTTAAACGTGATAGGTACATTCGTGTCAATTTGAGTGAGGTAACCTTTCGTGTTTTAACAAGTTGGCTTAACTTCGTTACTGACCAGAACGCCACTGATTCCAGACTTGTAGGCACTTCACTTACTTTTAACTGACTTATTTTGAGAGGATGCTGTGTCTCCGGAAAAGTCATACCGGGCATAATCGGATCAAATCCAAGGGATGATGGCACGTCATTGGCTAAAGGTACGTTTCGGAGCTGTTGATAATTTTTGAGTTGTTGATTTAACCCTTCTAACATCATTTCCAGTTCAGTCTCCGTAAACTCCAAGCCAGAGATTTTGGTCGCCTCTGTAAGCGTACCGATAGTTAATTTTTTATCTTCTTGTAGTTTCCATAACTTTGACCATAGAACGACAGGAAGTAGTATTGATGCCAGACCAATAGAAAAAAAGTATTTCATAAATCTACGCCGCTCTAAGTTTTCATTATTTTTACTAGTTGTACCTTTAGATTTCTGTGATTTTTTCATACTTGTTATCCTCCCCAAAAGACATATGTTGGTCTACCCAATAAAATGCCCAAAATACTCCATGAACTGCCAACGATGAAATCACCTAATATTAAACCCTGAAAAAACGGCACCAGATTCCGGTAAGATTTTACACCACCAAACCGGAGAATTAGCCATTTAAGCACGGTACTTATCAAAAGTGGAAACCATAATCGACCGATAATCCACCAGCCACTAACAGCATAACCAACTGGATGCAACGGCCACCAAAGAAACTTTGATCGGAATAACATCACAATGATCGTAAAAACAAAACCAATTCCCATGAACAGAGGATCTACGTAAGAAACGTCGGCAGGTTGTGTGAAACGCGATGCAAGTATGCTGTAACCTTCACGGGCAAACCAAGTTGTACGATAAAGTTTAGATTCCATTCCCAGCTTGTAACCAACATGAAGAATCGACCAGAAGCAGGAAATTGATCCTAGCACAGCTGCTATTAGGATAGTAATGATAAGCCGATTCGTAGGCATCCCGATGCGATTAGCTAGTTTAAAACCCTCCAGTTGGTGTGGCATCGGATGGGCCCGATACGATTCACGATTTAGCCAGTAGAATAACGTCATTATAGCTAAGTTTTGAGGGCCTATGCGCCTAACACCTAAAAATGTTGTTAGGATATAATCAGGACCAGCACCATACATATCATGGGCCGGTGGTCCCAGTTCAGCACGAATTCGGGTGATAATAGTTGAAAGCGCAAAGTAGATAGCAAAAAAAGAAAAAGCAAACCAGAGTGAAACACCAAATAAGCAACAAAATCCGAGAATAGCACTCATCCCGATGCATATGCCCAAAATAGCATTTCGGTATTTCATCGGTTCTGTGCTATCATCAACTCCTCGGCCAGTTAGGCTTTTTCTTAGTACTTGGAGTAGATGCTGGCGTCCACCCCAAATAGCAAAAAGCAATAACCCGACCCAAACGCCCCGTACCTGTGCCATCGGGTATGGAAATCCAGGTAAACCCAATAGTCCCCATTGACTTCCGACAATGCGTTGCATTTGCCAAAAAAAATAAAAAAACCAATAGGAAAAGGCCAAGGAAAGCGGCATTAGAAAGCCGAGTCCAATTACAAATGGATAAAGCGTGACGTTCATAGAGAATATTGCGTTCCATGGCTTAGTGGTTACCAGACGATTGACTGAAGTGATCCAGATTGGAATGTTTGGTACAAATGGATAGAGGTAGGAAATGCCATTCAGTAAGCCTATTCCCCCGGACATAGCAAACCCAACCCAGACCATTCGATTTGAAAAAATGCTTCTTTCACCTTCATTTGTCATATTGAAAGGAAGCTCAACAATCGGGTAAGCAAGCCGCTCGTTTTCAATCCACTGTTTTCGTAAAAGTACATTAATGCACAACATTACCCAGATAAGAATTATGATGAATACTGTCCAGCAAATGGTGGGAACTAACCAGGCTTGAACGTACTTGGTGAGATAAAAGGTCGTTCCACCTTCGTAGAATGGAGCCAGAATTGCATGGTCTTTTATGACTAGCCAGTTTGGCAGGTAATGGCCAAAGAGTTCAATCCACTCATTTTCAACGGTGGCATACCAAGTTCCAGTTCCAATGAGCGAGATAAGGCATTGCATCATGTCATATCCACTTAAGGCTGTTGACATGCATAGCATGATATAGATGGTCAATAATTCTCCCTGTTGGAGTGCGATTTTTGGGATATATCTTTTCAGGAATTGATTGATGAGCACAAGAATAGACAGAATAAAAATAACGTTGAATAGGAGGGTGAGAATGGCTGGGAAGTTCATCAACCATACGAGTGTCATCTGTATGTGCCAGAAACAATTAATTGGTATCAGCAACACGCCGATTAACACCGCACGGACTGTTACAGCAGATTGTTTGGTCGCGCTTGGTAACATATATGGTTTTGATGAACTTTCATGATGAGAGAGAACGGTTTTATGGAATGACTTTGTTTCGGTATTAGGTTTTTTTCGTGCCTCTGACGACCATGGCCGCAGTCGCCTACGAATATGACAGATCTTCAGTTTGTGCGTCGCAGTAGGTTGGAATCCAGACCCAACGATCTTCGCCAATTCGGTTTGGGTGGCTAGCATGTAAGGTTAGGTCATGAAAGAAGACCCCGCTACCAGTAGAGACCTCTGCCGTGACTGCCTTTGATTTGTCCACAGCATCAGGCTGAAGACGATACCCAAATCCGCGTCCATCGTTTGCCTCTCCATTGTGTATGATAGCTGATTTGTGACTACCCGGAAAGAGTTTGAGACACCCATTTTCAACCGTTGTATCATCCAGCCAATCCAAACTGAGATTTTATGTGATCCGTGCCAAAGTGCCAATCCTGATGCCAAGGACTATCGAAATCCATTCGGTGACTTTTGAATACTGCTTTATCACTTAGGAACTTGATATTTGGTGAGAGAATTACCTGCAGAACATCAAGGATCTTCTTATTTTTTACTGCATCGCGAAAAATCTGGCTCTGAGTCGAGAGACCAACGTATACACCGTGACCAGCAACATTCTCTGGATCTTGTCCATCCTCGGTGGCTTTGCATTTCGCGGCATCTATTAATGTTTGGATCTCAGCCTTGAGTAGTTGAGACTCTTGGTGAGTCAATATGTCGGAAACAATTACAAAACCATTTTCATTAAACGTATTATGAATTTGGGCTGACATTGTTGGGTCTCTGCACTAAAAAATTTTCAATTTCTTTAACTAGAATTTCGGTTAGATCATCAATATTATCTTCACCTGAAACAATCAAATCAGCATGTTTTTTACTAGGTTCTACCCATTCAATATGCATTGGACGGGTAGTTGTTAGATATTGTGTAATCACTGACTCGACGGTCCGATCACGTTTCTTGACGTCGCGGATAAGACGCCGAATAAACCGAATATCGCTTGGAATGTCAATGAATACCTTGATATCTAATAGTGGATGTATGGTATCTAGTGCCAGCAACAGAATTCCTTCAACTAGAATAATCTCTTTTGTTGCTATCCTTTTTATCTTGTCTTGTCGAGTATGCGTGGCAAAATTGTAGCATGGCGCGTCGATAAATCTTGTAGACTTTAATTGATCAATATGTATTCTGATTAGATCTACATCCAGCGATTTAGGATGATCAAAATTCACCAATCCGTGATTGTCGTTTTTTTGAAAATTGATATCTTTATAGTACCAATCGAGGCTGACAACAGTTGACCGATCGTTGCCCAGGCGTTCTTGAACCGCAGAAACCAACGTTGTTTTTCCTGCACCGCTTCCTCCAGAAAAACCGATCAATATTGGTTTAGGTATTGTTGAAATAGACATTGATGTCTTACTGTCAATATTGCCTGTTGAATTTGATTAACGTTCCGTTTGTAGGCAGTAATACACAAATACACAGTGTTGAGTCTAAGGAGCATATAACTATCTGAATCTTCACGTGTATAATCAAGTTCTTGGTCTTTACGTCTGTTTCCCTTTTGCAGTTTAGCCTAACGACAGGTTGGATCAAAATAACGTCAGTTGTGATGCCAGTGGATTTTCGGTCAATTTTTGTTTTGCCTCAGCAATATCATTGATCAGAATCTGTCGTCCTTGCACAAATTCTTTCTTCTCCATTCGCAGAACAAAGGCTGGATTGTACGTCGCACTGACGAACGACGCATGTCCTGTGTTGTTGAACCAGGTTCCGCGTTGTTCGATCAGGCGGAAATCTTTGCCCATAATCGTTTTGGCAGAGGGAGATCCCATGCACAGGATAACATGGGGCATGATTATGGCAATCTCACCTGACAGCCACTTGGTACAAGCCTTAATCTCTGACGCTTTCGGAGGACGATTCTTGAGTTGTCGGCCATTCCATACTGCCGCTCGACACTTGATAATATTAGTTAACCAGATCTCTTCTCGATGCAGCCCATTTACAGCTAGGACATCGTCAAGAAGATCTCCAGCGGGACCAGTGAAAGGCGACTGTGTATTCTCGTCCGTAGCGGATGGCCCCTCAGCCACAACCATCAGCTTAGTATGCGGATCACCATTACCAAAGATCACGTGCTTCCGGGTGAGGGAGAGGCCACAAGACGCGCATACTTTGGCTTCTGATTTAAGTTGATTGATCTTGGTTTCAACGTCAATAGGAGACTCAATGTTGTTCATGGTAGTAGGACACGGTATGCTTCCAAAATTTCTGGATTTAATTCGATGCCCAGTCCCGGACGATTATGGCTATAAACGTAGCCATAACGGATTGTTTCATGTGGTAAGATTAGTTCATGTCGCCAGCCAACTTCCCCCCAGCCGTATTCTAAAATTAGAAATTCTGGATGGGAGAGCATAGTCTCTACCCCAGCGGCAATCGTAA
This sequence comes from Candidatus Poribacteria bacterium, assembly GCA_012963885.1. Lineage (GTDB taxonomy): Bacteria > Poribacteria > WGA-4E > WGA-4E > UBA9662 > UBA9662. Next base: position 11,715 of record DTUY01000175.1, read on the forward strand.
CTGGACCTGAAGGCCCATGGGGGGCGGTGGGGATTCCCCACGCTGCAGCCATATCTGCTACCTTTTTCAGTTCTCCTATGCCACCAATAATCTTTACATCTGGCATGATGACATGCATGCTATTCTGTTCAAAAACTTCGGTAAATCCCTGTCTAAGTGACCTGCCTTCACCACCCGCGATGCATAAACCGCATTTTTCTTTGACTCTCATACAGCTTTCCATGTCAGACTCAGGAACGGGTTGTTCAAACCAAAACAGATCTAAATCCCTGAGCACATCTGCCACCTCCAAGGCTCCTTTGACAGAAAACCGGCTATGGCAATCCACTAATAGGTCTGGACCAGGGCCAATAGCATCCCGTACAGCGTGCATGCAAGCAATACCAAGTTGCGCATCATTCGCTGAATCAATATTTGAATCTAGGCCATCAAAGGGAGCAAGTTTAACAGCATCAAACCCTTGTTCTACTGCAGCTAATGCATTTTGGGCAAAACCTTCCGGTGTTCGATCTGTTGTAGCCCGATTAATGTTGGCGTAAAGTCGAATCCTCTTTCGACATGAACCGCCAAGAAGTACATGAACAGGTACATTGAGTGACTTGCCCAGAATATCCCAAAGCGCTTGATCAATCGCGCTCAGTGCATAAATGTTGGTTTGAGCAACAGATTTGTACTTAGAGAAGATTGGTTCAATATTCAATGGATCTTCTCCTATTAACTGGGCGCCGAGTTGACGCACGGCAGCAATATCAGCCGTGTAATTTTTTCCTGCTCGTAGTTCACCTAGTCCCTGTAGGCCTTCATCCGTGAGAACGTGGACAAACACCCAATCACCATGGTGGTTGACATGAACAGCATTCAATTCTACTCCGGTAATCTTCATCAAGTATGCTCTTAGTGCTTATTTTTCGATCAATGTTTTATCCCTTCCGGTAGTCGTACCAGACGCTTAGTAATTGACATCTGCTTGCAAAATACTAACACTTCCTACTCTCGGCTCCCAAGCAAATTGTGTTGAAAGGTGGTTACTTTTGAGCGATAGCAACACGATGGTATCTAGGCTACTAAATACCATAAGCTTTTTCTATTTATGCTTTTATTGCTTTTTTGGTAAAATACTTTGATCCTTCCTTTTCTTGATGTGTTTGCTGAAAAGTGCACAGTTTTCGACTAGGCATATGTTTGTAGCTATCCAACAGTACTGATTCTCGGAGATCCTGTTGCTAGGCAGGTTGGTTGTCGACGTGGTTGGGAACCTCTGAAGCGGAATGTGCTAGTTATCGCTGATTCACTGGTGAAAGTAGGGGTTACCAGAATCATGATCGCCGATACCCTGCATCATCTGAATAACGGTTTTTTCTGCCATCGTGGTTTACTGGTTGGGAATGGATTTGGGGATAGGAGAACGACCAGATTTGCACACGACCGTACGACTGTGGCATTCTGCTAGCCAAATGGTATCGTCAGTACACACTACCTCACCCGAATCCATTCCCAGAAGATCTAGTCAGTCATTTAAAATGCGGCGCTTCAACAACACAAAGAAGACACGTTTGTTTCAAAGACGATGCGTAGCACCTGTCAATAGCTAGAAAAAAATTATCAACAAGCACCTTTTTTATCTGATGGTTGATACTTTTGATCCACACGAACCGTGAGATCCTCCAGAGTGGTATGTTCGCCACTTTGATCCAGAAGATTATGATGAGAACCAATCTACCCACTTTATAGTCCAAACCGAATGAACCAGCGCACGATGCAATGATTCGATACACTCTATTGTGCTGAGGCCAGTCTAGTCGGCGCCTGGGTTGGTCATTTGCTAAAACTAGCGGGAATTAGAGATTAGTTATTAGTCATTTCTTGCAGCAACACCTCTAACTCATCAAGAAATTCGTCGCCCTCGCCACTATACCTAATTTCATTCTCCTCAGGATCGTCTTCCTCAGGATTTTCGTCATCTTCAAGCTCTGATTGATTTGTAATCGAGTTAAGATCGGTTCGAAATTCGATAAGATTCTGTAAATACCGTTCGCGAGTGAGATTTTCGGCTTCGTCATGCCCTTCACGAAGACATTCAGCGCAAAATTTGCCGATTTTTTGAATACCCTTGTCTATTTCTTGCCGTGCGGTTTCATGTTCGTTGATTTGTAGAGCGAGTTCAGCCCGAGCAATACTATTCATCATCAGAATATAGCCTTTATACTGATAAGTTTGCCATGTTATTTCTGATGGAGCATATTTGTAGGCCATATCAGCAACTCCCAGATTCTGATCCGTATCTTGCTTAACTTCAACCCAACGTTTGATGCCCGCAAAAAGAAGATAGCGGATATAACGATCATAAGATTCATCAAACAGTGTTTGCCATTCTTCTGTTTCCATACTGAATCCTTCATCACTCCCATGTTGCCTCTTATATGCGTCAAGTTTTTCACAAAAATATGAGTGATAGGATTCAAAGCCTTGAGGTCTCCGACCGTCAGGTCTGCCGGTGGCGTATATTCGGGATATAGTAAAAGCATTAGGCTGAATGGTGATAACCTCCCGATCATCGTAAGTTCGTAAAACCCGAACTTGCTGATTAACATCAAAGCCGAGTTCCTCCAATACGTCATCAAGGGTTTCTATAATCTGCGAGTCTATTTCTTCTTCAATTTGATTGTTTGACATTTTTCCTCCAAATTTTAGTAGTAATCTTGCAACGCTGTAACAGAGATTTTCTGATACCTGAGCGCAGCGATCGCATTCACCGCAGCTGAAGCTCCTGGAATTGTTGAAAATATTGGAATATTGTAATCAATAGCCATTTGTCGGATTAACTGCTCATTAGGTCGGTTTATGTAGCCAGTTGGCGTATTAATAATTAGATCAATTGCGTTGTTCTTAACATAATCATGAATTGTAGGGCGCCCTTTTCCAATGCTATAAACCAGTTCAGCTTCCATGCCATTGCGGCGAAGCACTTTTGCCGTACCATGGGTAGCTATCATGTGAAAACCTATTTCGTATAACTTTCTGGCAATAAAGATTACTGACCGCTTATCACGGTTTCTGACACTTATAAATACTCTTCCTTCTAAAGGCAGGTCAGCACCACAAGCCTTTTGCGCTTTTGCTACAGCATGATCTAGATTGTAATCAATTCCCATCACTTCCCCGGTTGATTTCATCTCAGGACCAAGCTCGGAATTTGTACCAGGGAATCGATCAAAAGGAAAAACAGGTGCCTTCACACTGAAGTAATCTGGCTCAATCTCCTGTGTAAAACCAATTTCTTTTAAGGTTTTTCCTGCCATAATTTTAGCCGCGATTTTTGCTAATGGAACACCGATTGCTTTACTAACGAATGGTATAGTACGAGAAGCCCTGGGGTTGACTTCAAGAACAAATATATTATCGTTCTTTATCGCAAACTGAACGTTCATTAATCCTTTGACATTGAGTTCTTCCGCTAAGTTATAGCTGTATCGCTTCAGTTGGTTTATTTGCTCTTCAACAAGTGTATAAGGAGGTAACACGCAATCACTATCTCCAGAATGTATGCCAGCTTCCTCAATATGCTCCATAATACCACCAATCAAGGTTAGTTTTCCATCAGAGATTACATCAACGTCGACCTCAATAGCATCTTCTAGGTACTTATCTATAAGGACTGGGTAGTCGGGTGACGCTTCTACAGCTGACTTAATATAGTTTTCAAGCATATGTTGTTCATAAACAATTTTCATAGCTCGACCACCTAGTACGAAAGAGGGGCGGACCAACACTGGGTAGCCAATACTATTGGCAATTGGAACTGCTTCTTCAATAGATGTTGCGGTTCCACTTGGAGGCTGAGAAGCACCAATTTTGTCAATCATTTCTTTAAAAAGTTTTCGATTTTCTGCCCTCTCTATGTCTTGGGGATCGGTACCAATAATCGTTACGCCAGCCTCTTTTAACTGCATGGCGAGGTTGAGTGGCGTTTGTCCACCGAATTGAACGATAGCTCCTTCAATATTTTCCCTGTCAACAATATTCATTACATCTTCAAACGTGAGAGGTTCGAAATAGAGCCGGTCAGACGTATCATAGTCAGTGCTTACAGTCTCGGGGTTGCTATTGACCATGATCGTCTCATATCCGTCTTCTTTGAGAGCAAGAGCTGCGTGAACACAGCAGTAATCAAACTCAATTCCCTGCCCAATCCGGTTCGGTCCTGAGCCCAGAATCATGATCTTTTTCTTGTTGCTCGATTGTACCTCATCCTCAAGGCCATAGGTCGAATAGTAATAGGGTGTTTCAGCTTCAAATTCGGCTGCGCAAGTGTCCACTGTTTTAAAAGTTACCTCAATACCTAGTTCTTTGCGCATTCCACGCACTTCTGTTTCGCTCATATCCCATATTTCGCCAATGTGCTTGTCCGAAAATCCAAGTTGCTTTGCCTTATGCAGCAGTACTGGATCTTTTCCTTCTGTAAGCACATTTTCAAAATCAACAATCTCCTTAACATTGTATAGAAAAAATGGATCTATTTTTGTATAGTCATATATTTGATCAATTGACATCTCAAGTTGTAACGCCCGTTTAATATAGAAAAGACGTTCAGTATTAGGAATTGTCAACTTACTTGGAAGTTCCGAAAGGGACAAATTTTCAAGCGGATGGTTATCAAGTCCAGACCACCCTGTCTCCAGCGAGCGTAATCCTTTCTGCAAAGCTTCTTTAAATGTTTGACCTATTGACATTGCTTCACCAACGGATTTCATTCTTGTTGTCAGCGTTAGATCTGTGCCGGGGAACTTTTCAAATGCCCATCGAGGAATTTTTACTACAACATAATCAATTGTTGGTTCGAACGAAGCTGGTGTTTTCTTGGTAATGTCGTTTGGAATTTCGTCTAGTGTGTACCCTACTGCCAGTTTAGCAGCAATCTTTGCTATCGGAAATCCTGTTGCTTTCGAGGCGAGGGCTGAACTACGAGAGACACGTGGGTTCATCTCTATAACAATCTGTCTGCCATTCTCTGGATTTACCGCAAATTGTATATTGGAACCACCAGTCTCGACCCCGATCTCGCGAATGATCTTAATGGCAGAATCCCGCATCTTCTGGTATTCTTTGTCACTTAGAGTTTGGGCTGGTGCGATGGTAATGCTGTCACCAGTATGTACACCCATTGGATCAAAGTTCTCAATAGAACAGATAATCACCACATTATCTGCTATATCACGCATAACTTCCAGTTCAAACTCCTTCCAACCAATTACCGATTCCTCGATCAATACTTCATTTATCGGGCTTATTGAGACTCCGTGGGCAACCATTTCTCGATATTCTTCAACGTTATATGAAATACCTCCGCCTGCTCCGCCGAGGGTAAATGCTGGCCTGATAATTGCTGGGTAACCTATATCACCGATAATATCCATTGCTTCTTCAGCCGAATGTGCAATCCCACTTTGCGGTATGTCAAGTCCTATATCCAGCATCGCTTTTTTAAATGATGCTCGGTTTTCTGCTTTTTTAATAGCGTGTAGTTTAGCACCGATCAGTTCAACGTTATATTGATCTAAAACTCCATTTTCAGCAAGCTCAACAGAGACATTCAAACCGGTTTGACCACCGAGTGTGGGAAGTAAGGCTTGCGGTCGTTCTTTGGCAATAATCGATTCGATCACATCGGCTGTAATCGGTTCAATATAGGTTCGATTGGCAACTTCAGGATCGGTCATAATTGTCGCTGGATTGCTGTTGACAAGAATAATTTTATAACCTTCTTCTATTAAGACTTTGCATGCCTGAGTACCAGAGTAATCAAATTCGCAGGCTTGACCTATAATAATCGGGCCGGATCCAATAATCAGAATCCTTTGTATATCAGTTCTTTTTGGCATAGTTAGTTATCTAGTTCATCATCCTCGGACATTAAATCGCTGAATTTTTGGAATAGGTAGCTTGCATCATGCGGTCCAGGGGAGGCTTCAGGATGATATTGGACAGAAAAAGTTGGACTATCGGTAAGCTCAATACCTTCAAGTGTCTGATCGTTGAGGTTAATGTGCGTGATCGTGGCTGAATTTGGCAGCGAATCAATATCCACACAAAAACCGTGGTTCTGTGAAGTAATTTCAATCTGTTTCGTGTCAAGGTGCTGCACTGGGTGGTTGCTCCCACGATGTCCAAATTTAAGTTTAAAAGTTTTGGCACCGATGGCTAGACTCATTAGTTGATGACCAAGACATATACCAAAAATCGGCTTTTTACCGATTAGACCACGGATCGTTTGCACACCATAATCAATAGCATCTGGGTCGCCGGGCCCGTTTGATAAAAAAATCCCGTCCGGATCATTAGCAAGGATTTCATCAGCCGACGTTTTTGCTGGAACAACCAGTAATTCACAATGATGCTTTTGTAACATTCGCAAAATATTATGTTTTATGCCGAAATCAATCGCGACCACTCGATGTTTCTTTTGAGCGGGTTCCTCCCATTGGTAGGTGCTGGTGCACGTAACTTTTTTAACTAGATCCCTTCCTCCCATGCCTCCGAAATTTCGAGCTTTTCTAACCAATGGTTCAGGCCTTAAGTTGTCTGTTGAGATAGTTCCTTCCATAACACCATTAATACGGAGTCGTTTGGTAAGCGCACGTGTATCAATCCCCTGAATCCCTACAATACCATGCATTGTCAGGTAGTCACCCAAACTTCCTTCAGATCTCCAGTTGCTGTGATAGTTACTGTATTCTCGAACTATAAATCCCTCCACCTGTGGTTTCACAGATTCAGTATCAAATTTATTCCACCCATAATTTCCAATCAGCGGATAGGTCATCGTAACAATCTGACCGTTATAGGAAGGATCCGTAAGAATTTCTTGATAGCCTGTCATACTGGTATTAAATACAATCTCTCCCACTGTTTCACCGGGCGCGCCAAAACTTTCGCCTTCAAATATGGTCCCATCGGCAAGTGCCAGAATTGCTTTCATCTGTTACTCTCAATCTTTGACATCATAATTTTTCCATCACGAATTGTCATCACCGGCCACCCTTTCAATTTCCAACCGTCGAAAGGTGTATTTCTACTCTTAGATTCAAATTGTGCCGAATCAACTACCTGTAGCTTTTTCGGATCAATTAGAGTTACGTCTGCTACAGCACCAACTGAAAGCGTGCCCCGATCAATACCTAGAATCTCCGATGGAATGTGTGTCATTTTTGCTATGGCATCATTTAATTTCAATTTTCCAGTATCCACCAATTGTGTTAAAACGAGCGGAACACTGGTTTCCAGACCGATAATACCGGCTGGTGCTTCTTTCATACCTCGATTTTTTTCAAATGGGGCATGGGGGGCGTGATCTGTGACAATCGTATCAATTATTCCTTCAGCTAAACCTTGTATGATAGCTTTAACATCCTTCTGGGTTCGCAACGGCGGGTGAATTTTTGCCTTTGCACCATGATTTACAACTTCAGTGTCAGTAATTGTAAAGTGATGCGGGCACGACTCAGCAGTTACACGGATCCTCCGTTGTTTTGCCCAACGTATCAAATCGACACCACCTTCAGTGCTAACGTGGGCAATATGTATGTGTCCACCTGTTTGTTCCGCCAGTAGTAAATCACGTGCAATGATGATCTCTTCCGCTGCATTTGGTTGTCCCGGTAATCCGAGTTCCTGCGAAATCTTGCCAAGGTTCATTACCGTGCCCTGTGTCAGGTTGTGTTCCTCGCAATGGTCAATTACCGGAAAGTTCATCTCAGCACTTAACACCAGCACGTTCCACATAATGGACGCATCCATCACAGTTTTCCCATCATCTGATAAGGCCACAGCCCCAGCTTCGATTAGCGATCGCCAATCTGTTATCAATTGCCCATCAAGGTTTTTGGTGATAGACCCAATGGGGAAAACATTCGCCGATCCGTATTCCTCTGCCTGTAAACGAATAAATTCAACCACATCGAGTGAGTCTATGGTTGGTTGTGTATTGGCCATGCAGGCTACGGTTGTAACCCCTCCAGCTACAGCAGATCTCGTTCCAGTCGCAATTGTTTCTTTATATTCAAACCCTGGTTCCCGTAGGTGTACATGCATATCCACTAAACCGGGTGCCACGATCAGGTCTTTGGCTTCAATAACCCGATCAACTGAAACACTTAGATCTACACCTATTCGGCTGATATTTTTGCCATCTATATATAGATCGCAAATTTGATCTATCGAATTCTTGGGATCAAGTACACGGCCATTTTTAATCAGGATTCGTTCCATAATCAATCTGTTTCATAGATAACCGCTAGGTCTTTTTTGCCTTCTTCCTCCATATCTACCCGAATAATCTCCCTGTTGGAAGTTGGGATATTTTTGCCTACATAATCCGCAGCAATCGGTAGTTCTCGGTGTCCACGATCGATTAAAACCGCTAGTTGGACAACAGAGGGTCGTCCAAAATCCATCACCGCTTCCATGGAAGCCCGTATGGTTCGGCCTGTATACAAAACATCGTCAACCAGAATAATCCATTTACCCGCTACATCAAAAGGAATATCAGTTTTGCTCACTGTGATTTTCGCAGTGTGAAGATTAATATCATCGCGGTATAGATTGGCATCGATAATTCCAACCGGTACTTTAACTCCTTCCACGTGATCGAGGATTTTTGCAATCCGGTAGGCAAGATGATCTCCTCGGCTCTTGACACCGATTAGCGCAAGGTTGTTAACTGCACAGTGATCTTTTTCTAAGATTTCATGGGAAATTCGAACTAAAACTCTCCGCATTTCCTCCTTTGTCATTACCTGTGCCTTTTCACGCATGGTTTTCCTATCTATATTTTTTCTTTTGTAAGGAGATCCATGATCTCCTGCACTAACGGATTGACATCAAAACCTCGTTGGTTCCAGTCATTTTTCCAGAATTGATCTAAGGATTGATAGCCAAGTTTTTCATATTCTAAAACCTGAATCATTAGTTCAAGCTTATCAGCAGCACGGACGAGCTTAGCCTCAATTGTTTCGTTCTGCTCAAATTCTTCCCAAAGTTCTTGGTACCATTCTCCCATACTACCGAATTTCTCGAGCATTGATGTTACAGCCTTTCTTTCTCCCAGTTCTTTGATCTCTTCGGGAATATAGGTTAGTACAGTAAAAGGAATATCACCAATACGAGCCTCAGCAATCTCATGCAACAGCGATAATCGCATTACCTTTTCAGTGTCGAGTTGGATGCCCTGTGCAACGAGTGCATCAGCTAATACCATCGATAGGAGCGTCATTCGATAGCAGTGATCTGCAATGCTCTCCCCATTTTTAATTCCATGCACAAGCCAACCGGTTCTCGGCAAGCTTTTTAGTATTCCAATTTCTTCGATAAAATTTAAAATTGCTTCAGCTTTCATAATTTAATCCAAAAAAAATCCCCACCGATCAGAACGGTGAGGTTAACAAAATATAATATTCAACAATATGTGATAAAACAATACGTATCCCTTTTCTAACCTCACGGGATTAGATTAAAAGAGGAGATTTTTCTAAGAAAATAGTGTATCATAATCACATCCTTAGCGCAAGATTATGTTCAAAAATTCTGTGTTTTTGCTGATCGGCATTTTGCTTGACACTCATAGGACCTAAACCTATAATAAGCGACAAATACTGTGCTGTCTCTGATACAAAATGACCCGAATTCCTTTCGTGAAAATGAGTGGAGCAGGGAACGACTTCGTTGTTATTGATAACCGCGATTCGATTCTGCCACATGAGTTGACAGATTTTCTTAGAAAAATTTGTCAACGACGGATGTCCATTGGAGCTGATGGTGTTCTACTAGTTGAGGATTCGGACCTTGCTGATTTCAAAATGCGTTACTTCAACTCTGACGGCAACGAAGTTGAAACCTGTGGTAACGGTGCACGATGCATATCACGATTTGCGTATCTAAACGGAATCACACTTCATAAAATGCGTTTTGAAACGAAGGTAGGTATTTACCAATCCGAAGTTATCAGGTCAAATGTGAGAGTTCGGCTTGGTAATCCAACCCAAGTGCGATTGAGTTTCCCGCTACAGCTAAATGATGGAGTTCATAATGTTAGCTTTGCCAATACTGGCGTTCCACATGTGATGTTCTTGGTTGAAAACCTTGAGGAGGTAGATGTCACTCACCTTGGAAATCAAATCCGCTATCACAAAGATTTCGAACCAGCAGGCACAAATGTCAACTTTGTTCGAGTAAGATCCAGTCAGGAAATTGATATTCGCACATACGAACGGGGAATTGAGGATGAAACCTTTGCCTGTGGTACTGGATCGGTAGCAGGTGTAATTATTTTGGCGTTAAACGGGAAGGTCTCCTCGCCTGTTAGAGTAAACACATCAAGTGGGTTTACTCTGAAAATTTATTTCAATTTAGTCGGTGGTGAAGCCCAGGACCTCTACCTTGAAGGAGACGCACGTCTCATCTGCGAAGGCCAAATTTCAGAATCTGCTTGGAAATACTAAATTAATGTCCTGAAGTGTTTATGGGAGGGTTAAAATGTTTGAAGGATCTTTTGTCGCTATTGTAACGCCGTTTAAAGATGATGGATCATTGGATGAAGGTAAGTTGCAAGAATTGATTGAGTTCCAAATTGAAAATGGAACGCACGGAATTGTTCCTTGTGGCACAACCGGGGAATCGCCAACGCTGTCCCACGAAGAACATGATCGTGTCGTGGAACTTACTGTCAAAACGGTCGATGGACGCGTTAAAACAATAGCGGGATCTGGTTCAAATTCAACGACTGAAGCTCTTCGATTGACTAAACACGCCAAGGATGTGGGAGCGGATGGTGCCCTAGTCATTACCCCCTATTATAATAAACCGACACAAAATGGTTTGAAAGCACACTTTATGGAGATCGCTGATGCTGTTGATATCCCGATTGTTATCTACAATGTTCCTGGACGAACAGGGACAGATCTTTTACCTGAGACGCTGGCAGAGTTATCAGTACATCCAAATATCGTTGGTTTGAAAGAAGCAACTGGGCAACTCAGTCGTGCCAGTCAAGCTGTACAATTGTGCGGGCAGGATTTTGTTCTCCTTTCCGGTGATGACATTAATACTCTACCTATCTTATCAGTCGGAGGCTGCGGTGTGATTTCTGTTTTGGCAAATGTGATGCCGAAAGAAGTAGCAGACCTCTGTAATGCCTTTAAATCAGGCGATATTCAAGGTGCCCAGAAGATCCATCTTAAAACCCTTCAGCTGTCCATAGATCTTTTTATCGACACGAATCCAATTCCCGTTAAAAAAGCACTTCAAATAATGGGAAGGCTAAATGGGCGAATGCGTCTTCCACTTGTGCCAATGTCGGAAGAGAATACAGAAATCCTGCATCACACTATGCGAAATGTTGGTTCGATCTAAGCATGATAGAATGGGAAAATGACGAACAGCTTTTTTCTTTAATGGCAGGCAAACTTTATTCTGCCGTTATATCTGATGTACTTGATGATGCCGGTTATCGCAATCAGGTTATGTCACATAAAATACGTCCATTATATGAAAATGTTGTTGCTGTTGGTCGTGCAATGACCGTTCTCTGTATGGATGTCTACGAAACCCCGGATCAGCCATACCGGATGGAAATTGAAGCAGTCGATAGCTTGAAACCCAACGAAATCTTAGTCTGTACAACCAATGGATCTAACCGATACAGTTTTTGGGGGGAACTGCTTTCAACGGCATCAGTCGCTCGCGGTGCAAGTGGAGCTATTATAGACGGATTCGTTAGGGATTGTAAAGCTATCATGGATATGGAATTTCCTGTTTTTGCAACGGGAATATCTCCATTGGACTCCAAAGGACGTGGTGACGTTGTTAGCTTTAATATACCAATCGAGTGTGGTGGTGTCAGGGTAGTTTCGGGTGATATCGTGTTTGGTGACTACGATGGAATAGTCGTTGTTCCGAAGCAGATAGAAGAGCAAATTGTTTCAGCGGCTTTTGATAAAGTAAGTGGGGAAAATAATATTCGGCAGGAATTAGAAGCTGGAGCAACAGTTAAATACGTTTTCGATAAGTATGGTATTCTGTAATTGGCCGGAAAGGACTCCAATCAATTATCTCAGTCTGTTACAGATTTCAAGGTGACTGATTCATAGATATCAGGCTCTAACATCCAAGTGTTTTCCTGTTTCTTGAGGTTGTAAATTTTCCTCTCGTTGTAGATTTGCATCTTCTTCAAGTCTTGGTTGAGAAGATGCTTCTTTCGGCTGGGTAGCCTGTTGGGAGCTCACTTCCTGGGGATTTGCCTGACGGGTTTTTCCCTCTTCAGGAGGCGAGGCGGGAGGTTCCGTACTTTCTTCAACAAAGTTTTCAGCCTCATCAGCCGAGCGTTGATATTGTTCAGCATTTGCTTGATGCGTGGTTAGAGCAAGGGATGTAACACTATTTTCTAAACCAACAGATCTCATAATCTCTCACCTTTAGGACAACGCAATCATAAAATACTATCATATCCAATTCAAGATGGTCAATAAGAATACTATGTTTAGCCATCATAATGCTTATCTGCGAGCCCCTTGCTTGTTGTTGATGTTCTTGGTGATTTGTCTTGGGATAGAAGCGCGAACGATCATGGTTGGCAAAAGGCCCCCAAGCGATTTCAACCGGATCCAAGCCGCAATTGACGTGGCGAAGCATGGGGATACGATCATAGTTGCCCCTGGGAGGTATCGTGAATCAATTCTTATCAAGAAAAAGAATATAAATATTCAGGGTGCGGGAAAAGATAAAACGTATCTTGAATTTGATGGTCCAAATCTGGTGGTCTATGTCGAATCAGTGAAAAAAACTGTAATTAGCAATATGACGATCGCATATACTGGGGTAGGGAAACGTTCAACAACATGGTTTTTCAATTCGGAAGCGACCCTGCAAAACTGTAAAGTTACCGGTGGTTTCTATGCCGGAGTTTATGTAACAGCGAATTCAAAAGTAGTCATTCATAATAACGTCGTAAAAGAAAACCAACTAACCGGTCTTAATGCGTCAAATTCAGAATTGAGAATTACGGAGAATCTAATATCCAAAAACGGTCAACAAGGAATCCTCCTTAAAAGTTGTAGGAACAGTGTAATCAGAGGTAACATCATTAGCAAGAATAACAAAGATGGTATAGATGTGGAGGGAATTGGAGAGGATTTACAGATACTTCATAACACAATTGTTGGCAACCGCTCTAAAGGTATCTCAACCGATAATCAAGCAATTATTGAAAATAATATCATTGTTTTCAACGGAATTGGGATTGAGATAGATCTTAAAGGTAAATCTTCTACGGTTCTTGGCGTTAGTCATAATAATGTCTGGAGAAATAGTCATCATGATTACAGTAAAATTAAAAAGCCGTTAACAGATCTGTCTGTGGATCCGATATTCATAAATGAACAGTTGAATGATTACAAACTTAGGGTAGGGTCGCCGATGATTGGCCTAGCGTCCGATGGAAGTGATTTAGGCGCGTTTCAATCTAGGAAAAAACAAACAGCAGAAGATATACCGTCGAAGCCAAATAGTAGACAAACTTCACAAATAATCGTATCAAATACACCCAAACCGATCTCTTTCCAAGATAACAAAAAAACGACGCAATCAACGGATGCTTCCCCTGAGGTGCTAACAAAAGCCTCCGAAAAACCGGCTGGCGGGCTTGAGACTGTTAAACTTGAAACACCAATTTTCCTTATTGATACATTACGAAAGCAACCATATTTCATTGAAGTAGCCCAAACTTTCAAACTTAAAACTTCGAAAGAGTTGAATAAAGTTCAAGCAAAACCATATGGTGCAAAGTATGATCCGAAAACACGGATATTTGAGTGGATCCCATTGAGACACCAAATTGGACAAGTAACCGTTACATTTACTGGAATATCCAGTCATTCCGTGCAGTTATTCGTATGGAAGCACAATCTGCCTCCCAGAATATCCCATATTAATGGAAAAACAGTTAATCGTGATTTTGACAAAAATGGTAAATTGATGCCGATTAAATTTAACGTCCGTGAAGGTGAGGAAACACACCTGAAATTTTCAGCCGAGGGAATACCCGCGGAACAGTTGAAATATACATTTATCTCCATACCAATAGGTGCCAACGCTGATGGGGACACGATAACTTGGAGACCAAGCCTTAAGACGGTGCAAATGATCAGACAGGGCAATCAAAATATCGCAGAATTTCCGGTACTAGTATCGGTGAGTAATGGTAGTGAAGCGGATGCCATCGATCTTATTCTGATTGTTCAAGAGTCGAAGTCGAAGTTACCAACTCTAAAGAAGAAATAGTATTTTGAGCCTTTCTGAATTTTTCGTGGAAAATAGATGAAAAAAAACAACTATCACCGAGAAATGATATCCTGACTTTGGCGTTTTCGAAGCTCTATCTTTGCTTCTTTAAGCATTTTGCTCTGCTTTTTGTACATAGTTGCAGCATTTTGTAGCATGCGATCTGAATTTTCAATTTCTTCTTTGAGTTCAATCTTCTCTCTATCTAGCTCATCGAGTAACACATCCTTTTCACTGATCTGTTGTGTGTACGAATCAATGTCCGCCTCAAATTGCTCAATTCGTTTTTGGCTAACTGCAAGTGTGTTATTCAAATGCCCTTCTAAAACTTCCGTGTCTAGTTGAGTTGTAATTAAATCCTGGACTTGTTGGGTTTGTATATCAAACGAATTCTGAAGTTCAGTGAACTTGGCGTCGGCTTGAGCTTTTGCCTGAGTTGATTCCAGAATTTGTTTTTCCTTCGAATGAATTTGTTGTGTATAACTTTCAACATCGTCTTCCAGCTTAGAAATTAATTCAGTGTTGGCATCTAGATGAGATTGTAATTCTTCTCTAGTTGACTCCAGTTCCGCCTGGCTAACAGTTAACTGTTGGGCCTGCTGTGTTTGGGTGTCAATTTCGGATTGCAACTTTTCAACGGTGGCATTAGCTTCTTCCTTGTCTTGTGTTAATTGCTCAATATTTGTTTCTAGCTCCTGAACCTGTTGCGTCCGACTTTCGATATCTTTCTCGAGTTTTTGAATTTGTTCGGTTTCTATTTCAAGTCGCTCCTCAATAGTTTCTTTATCGGAATTAATTATGGCTTGGTCGTCAGCAAGACTCTGGTATTTTTCCTTCTGCTCTTCGATTTCGTTTTTCAGCTTTTGGATTTCTGAATCAGTGTCCCGTTTAGCCTGAGTTAATCCTTGAATCCGTTGTTCTTTTTCAACTATCTGTTTATCATAGGTTACAACGTCATCTTCCAGCTTAGAAATTAATTCAGTGTTGGCATCTAGATGAGATTGTAATTCTTCTCTAGTTGACTCCAGTTCCGCCTGGCTAACAGTTAACTGTTGGGCCTGCTGTGTTTGGGTGTCAATTTCGGATTGCAACTTTTCAACGGTGGCATTAGCTTCTTCCTTGTCTTGTGTTAATTGCTCAATATTTGTTTCTAGCTCCTGAACCTGTTGCGTCCGACTTTCGATATCTTTCTCGAGTTTTTGAATTTGTTCGGTTTCTATTTCAAGTCGCTCCTCAATAGTTTCTTTATCGGAATTAATTATGGCTTGGTCGTCAGCAAGACTCTGGTATTTTTCCTTCTGCTCTTCGATTTCGTTTTTCAGCTTTTGGATTTCTGAATCAGTGTCCCGTTTAGCCTGAGTTAATCCTTGAATCCGTTGTTCTTTTTCAACTATCTGTTTACCATAGGTTACAACATCGTCTTCCAGCTTAGAAATCAACTCAGTATTGGCATCTAACTGAGATTGCAGTTCTTCTCTAGCTGACTCCAGTTCGGCCTGACTATCAGTTGACTCTTGAACC
>DTUY01000176.1 GCA_012963885.1 Candidatus Poribacteria bacterium
ACCTGACGACCACAAGTCCGACATTTACCAAGTAAATCTTTGTTCATATTAGACCTTATTCCATAAAGGACAATATATCCCTTAGTTGCCAGCGGTGCGGCATCGGCTGCAAAGTCAGCCAGTGCCGCCATCAAGCGGCACTGATTGCTGTCGGATTGAGACAAATAATCGTAATTTCGCGATAGTAAATTCAATTTTTACTCAAAATAATGTTAACTTAAAATTTGAGCCTCTAAAATACGATTTTTAGAGGTGGCCTTAATATTTAAGCGAACTTTATGAAGAAGCTCAAACTATTCTTAATTCTATTTTTCGGTTATGCAATCCTGACAATAATTATGACTTATCCTGTTGTTTTTCGCTTCTCAAGTCATTTTATGTGTGACGGTGGTGATGGGTTTCAAAACGTCTGGAATATGTGGTGGATGAAGAAGTCACTGATGGCGGGAACACATCCGTATTACACCAATCTCTTACATTATCCGGCTGGAATCACCTTGTTGTTTCAGACCTTGAATCCATTTAACGGACTGATATCAATCCCTTTCCAGTTCTTCTTCAAAATGGAAGAGGTCTATAATCTGGTAGTTTTGTTCTCCTTTGTGATGTCTGGCGTATCAATGTATTACTTGGTAGATTATCTGCTGGATCGAAAATTGCCGGCATTTGTAGCTGGAATTGTTTTCACTTTTTGTCCGTTTCATTTCGCGCATGGACTTGGTCACTTGCAATTAATTGCAATGGAGTGGATTCCACTATATGTATTGTATCTGCTGAAAACGTATCAAGAAGATAGGAAGATAAATGCCATTTTAACTGCCCTTTTCTGGGTTTTGAATAGTCTTTGCTCCTGGTATTACATGATTTACTGTTTCGTATTCACCGTGATTTTTGTAATCTTTTACATGATCAAGTGCGGAAGGAAGATTATTGACAATGGTTTCCTCAAAAGATTAGGCATGGCTATTCTCATCTTCTCTGTTGTAATGTCACCAATTCTGATGCCAATGTTGTATGTAAAGATGACACAGAATTTTACAGGCGAGCATAATCCTGAGATCTGGTCAGCAGATTTAGAGAGTTTCTTTGTCCCAAGCGGTATCTCTACGTGGGGGAGAAGATGGTTTAGTGGAATCTGGAAAGATTGGACAGGGAATACTGCGGAGAACTCAAATTATCTTGGCTACATCGTTTTAATATTATCGATTTACGCAGTCGTAAAAGATCGACGTTGCCGTTTTTGGACTGTAGCGGGTCTTATTTTCTTCGTTATGGCTCTTGGGCCTTACCCACACATCGGAGGTAAACAGTTCTCTATTCCCTTACCATACCTTCTGTTTCATCGATATATACCTTTCATCTCTTTTACCGGAGTTCCTGAAAGATTTGATATTATGCTTAAACTGTGTATGTCAGTTCTGGTAGGTTATGGCATCACAAATCTGAATGAAATAATTCTGTCTATTTTTAAGAATAAGATGAGATCTAGATCAATCACAGCAATGAGGTGGAGAATCGCAACAGTCAAGATTGTGTTCAACGGAATATTAGCTGTGTTGATCGGTTTAGAATATTTAGCGATACCATATGTGACCACCAAGATTGAGGTTCCCAGTTTTTATCGTCAGATGGCTAAAGATATTGAACACTATGGAGTAATTGACATCCCTTCGCGGCCGGTGACACTCTATATGGCGACGATCCATCAGAAATCGTTAGTTGGAGGTTATGTGTCCAGACCCTCTCTGAAGGCACTTAGTTTCTTGGATCAAACGCCGATTATTTCAACACTAATGCGCGGTAAACCTGCTCCCCCCTCAAAACTATCCCAAACTTTGGCAACTTCGGTTTTTGCTGATTTTAATATCCGTTATATAATTACACATAATGATCAACATCTACAATTTTTGGAAGACATTTTACAACTACCAGTTGTTCATCGAGCCGATGGAATTACAGTTTACGATTGCCACTGACGATCAATACATAAAACCGTATTCGCAATTATCATAGTAACAAAATCGACTTCTTTTCCTCGCTTTGGGCACATCGACTAAATTCTGCCATGGAACTTGATTTATTTGTTCCCATAAACCACCTCCATTGTGCTG
>DTUY01000177.1 GCA_012963885.1 Candidatus Poribacteria bacterium
TGCGCGGGTATCAATAAGTAGCAGATTAGTTCAGAAAATAAATTTTTGCAGCTTTAACAGAAAATCAGAAACCCAAGTCTATTAATGACTGATAATATGGATTATCGGACTTTGACTTTTGTGTTCCTTTGTGGCAAAATTATCGAGTAAGATTAACTTTAAGGAGGATAATTTTTAAATGAAAAATTTATCACACTTTCTCTGGTCAATTTTTGTGGTTGTATTGTTATTTTTACTGGATGTTAATACCTTTGCTGTTGAGCTTGTCGAGGCCACCAACATCAAGGATAACGTTGGAGGTATCTACAAGGTTGGGGCACTCGAAGAAGGTGGCAAATTCTACCACGACCGGCAATATACTATTACTCGTATTCCTAAGGAGTTTTTGGGTTTAACTCATATTCTCGTGTCAGCCGACTGCCCTGGAGGACAGAAGTGGAAACTGACTTTTGAAATCGACCGATCCGCTTTTGTTTACATGGCTTGGGACAGCCGCCACAAACGACCGGAAGAAAGAGGTCAGAACCCCAAGGGTTGGGTAAAAAAAGGGTTTAAAGATACGGGTAAAGTACTGTTTTTGGATAAACCCCATGCACCAACTGAATATTGGATTTACAAATCCATAAAACCTTACCTAAAAGGCCAAGTTGAAATACCCGGCATTGACGAAGTAGTTGGTGACCCGGTGTTGATGTGGACACTTTTTCTTGAAGTTGGGAAGCTAGCCGTTGACGCCGAAGAGAAGTTAACGACAATCTGGAGCAAAATAAAAGAAAATCATTAAGCTTAAGGGTTGATGCTATAGCCAAACCTACCACCACCTCAGGCCCATTAGGATTTCCATAAAAGGGTAACAACTAAGGTTAGCTGATACCCGCCTGATTACCCCGTACACGAGTTGAACCCGTGAAGATCTTTACGCTGTTTTTGAAGTTGTTCTATTACGCGGGAAAATTATCCGACGTAATGTATGTACCGCCGTGGCAAGCACTATGACCACCACGAAAAAGAAGTTGGCCAGTATCGCCATATCAGTTCAACCTCGCTGTTTTCACACCTTGACTCATTTGGCCAGCCCTGCTATGATGGGCGACTTAACTAAAGATTTCGTATTAGGGGATTGATGTTGCACCTCAAGCAAAAGATTTTCTACATTTCCATCGGCGCTATTCTACTGGCCGTCTTCCAAGTCGGATTTCACCTGTTACCCCGATTCGCCTTCGCGGATAGCCACCAAGCCCATGAAACAGCAAACAAACCGCAACCGGTTAAAACCCTTAACTTCATTAACTATCCATTGGGTGGCAAAAGTGAATATTTGGAATGGGTGAAAGAGATTGGTCCATCCTTGGTCACTGAAGAGGTGGCAAGAGTTCGCTCTTATGATAACTTTGAAGGAACCAACCCCCATCGGTTGGTCGAGATTGAATTTAACAGTATTGAGGATATGCAAAAATTTCAACGCCGCAGTGAGATCCAGGCTCTTCTGCAAGATATGAGCAACCATACCTCAAGTTCTGAGGCCTATACTTTCATTCAAAGAAGTGACTACGTCAAACTGAGTCCGTGACAAATCGAGAACTAGCCTTGGCCTAGCCCTATTGCCTAACAGATACTCCTATTGATTGCATATAGTTTCTCACGGGCGCTATCGCCAGTGACAGTTTTCATACTGGGAACGTTCCCAGTATGGTTTCTCACTGTAAACGTTTACAGTGACCAGTATATCAAACCATCTGACCGTTTGCCTTCGCTGAGAAACGGGGGTATCCTTAGGTTGCCCCTTTACATCTTTAGCGCGAATTTGACTCTCAAGGGACTAACTTAGGCATTCTATCACGATTGCAGTTTCGGGGTAAAGTGGCAGGGGCGCTGGTAGGAATTGCTCACGCCAATTGGGCGCATGACACCCAAAGTGGAGGCTCGTTGTATCAGCCGGATTCTTAGGGAAGGCTCTATCTCAAAATCGACAGGATATTCTGCGAGATGGCTGAGACTTGAGCCTGCATGTCCGTACCTGCCGCTGCCGACTGACTCAGTCGAATAAGCGCAGCTGTAATGGATTCTCCTGCCACCAATTAGACACGCTTACACCTAATAACCTG
>DTUY01000178.1 GCA_012963885.1 Candidatus Poribacteria bacterium
AGGATTGGGGAATTGACGCCGCATCGGTTCCCTAGTCTCAGGGTGTGGCGTCCACCAGTACTGAGGAACCCATGAATATCGTTTTCGTAAAGAATCATACCCATGCCGGATAGATCTCCATCACCTTCGGCGGCTTCATCACTATTCATATGTCCAAAAACCCATTTGGCCGGCGCGTCAGTGAAAAGGCGAAACAGAGCCAGTGTATGACTATGACCGCGGGAAAGACTCCAACCATAATTACAGACCATGGAGGAGAATCGACCAATCTTTCCTTCTCGGATTGATTCCAGACAAGCAAGAAACCAGGGAATCCAATTCTTGTGACAGGCAATCGCTAAGATTACACCGTTTTTCCGGCAGGTATCGATCATCATATCAGCTTCGGCTAAACTTCGGCACATCGGTTTGGTAGTATAAATAGCTCGCACGCCCAATTCGGCCAAACTAATTATGATTTCTGCTCGTTCAGCGGCTTGGGTTGTCACACTGACAATGTCTGACTGCTCCTTGGCAACCATTTCAAGATAATCAGTATACAGGACAGTAATCCCCCATCTCCGACTGAAATCATTAAGTCGATCTACTGACAGGTCTGAGGCCGCAACCAGTTCAATGCCTCGTGCCTCGATAAAAGCGGGGACATGAGCCCAAGGATAACGGAACTGGGGCTTACCAACCTGTTCGTCATCAATTGTGCTGCCCGATTCTTCCACATCCAATAACCGCACCTCGGTAAGATCCCACCGTAGCCCTCCTTTATTCGTTTCCCCAAGGAAATGATTCAATACATAACAATCTCTCAGTCACTGGCAAATCAACCTTAGCCCCAATCTTTTTTGATGATTCATGAATGGCAAAACCGATCTCAGTTGTGCGTCGAGCCTGATCGACATCACATTTAGTTCGACTACCTGTCTTAATGGCTTGAACCAAATCTCTAACCATGGCTGGACCGGCAGGCCATACAGCGATGTCTTGAGGTAATTCAACCGGTTGAATCTGACTTGGATTGTCCGACTTCCAGACAAAACTTTGCTGAGCATCGTTCAGAATAAACAAACGGCCGGTTTCACCAACCACTTCAAAGCTTATTGGCAACCCGTCTCCTGAATGAAGACCATCTGGCGTAACATAGACAACCGTTCCGTTTGCCAGTCCAATTTGGGCACGGCCAGACGGGTCCATACGACGACGGGAATCTTCCGGTTCAGCCAGAAAATCGTCAACAAATCCACTAACCCAAACTGGCTCAATGTCACCGGCTAAGGCGAGCAGTGTATCGTACCAATGACAACCGTGGTTAATCAAGTTTGGCAGACCATAGGCAACGATGCTTTTGATCTCACCAATAATCCCAGCTGATATTTGGTTTCCCAGTACAATGTATCGTTCAAACCATCGCCGATCAAGAGCCAGGAGGAGAGGTATATTCTGACAGGATGAAATGAGGTTATCCATCTCCGCTAGACTGGTAACCAGTGGTTTATCACACATAATACCCTGCACTCCCGACTCCGCAGCTAGAGCAGATTGTTCGGCGTGCATTGTCTGTCGAGTTGCAATACAAATGATGTCGGGTTTTGTCTCTTTCAGCATTTTTGGATAGTCGTCGTAAGTCGGAATGTCACCCCACACATCATGCCAACACGAAACAAATTCTGCCCGCGTATCTGCGCCTAGATCAAAAACGGCCACAACTTCCGTTTCTTCCACTTGGCAAAAAGCAGTTGCAAAATTATGACTGCCCGGGGTTCGATTTAACATACGGTGACAACCAGCAATTACAACTGCCAGTTTTTCATCTCTTATACCCATCGGTTTTCTCCTCACGCGATCCAACTATTCTGGAACTGCACTGCTGATAAAATCTTCGTTTCGAACCAAGACACAAATGTCACGGTTCTGCATAGGAAAATCCACTCGACTGTTGCCCAACCGTTCTGACTCGTGAAAAGAAAGAACCATTTCCAGTGCTGCCCGTCCATCATGTCCAGTTGAGATAGAATCTTGATCCAAATCCAGACCGTTGACAATTTCCACAACCGATAAAGGAATCACACATCGACCAGAACCAAAAGTATTGATTTCTTGATCCTTCGGCATGTCAGGAAACAATTCCTCTTTGTCGCCAACATAAATCTTGAACTGAGGAGGCCGTGTGTTGGTAACTACGATACGTCCCTTAGATCCTATCAATTCAAAGAGGTGTTGTGCCCCTGCTCCAAAGGATCCATTAACAATGCACTGCACATCATTTTTGAAGTGAAAATAACCACTTCCCCGCGGGTCAAGGGAATCTTTGTCAACTAAACAACCAACCGCCCACTGAACATTTCCCGCAAAAAAGCGGAGCATATCGAAATAGTGGGTTCCATTATTGGCCAGCCCAGCGCTAAAATGGAGCGTCATGGACTGCAGTACACCAATATATTCCTGATCTATGAGTTCTTTGACTTTTCGGTATTGCCAATCCCATCTGCGTCCATGGTTGATACTGAGTTTGACATTATTTTTTTGACAGATGTCAATCATCTCATCGGCCTGACCTAAAACTGTCGCCATAGCTTTTTCACAGAATATGGCTTTGACACCCGACTGAGCGGCAGCAACAACCATATCCCGATGTGGAATTGGATAGGTACAAACACTAACAATATCAAGATCCTCAACGTCTAGCATCTCCTGCCAATCTTTGTAAAGGCCAGAAACACCCCATCTTGACCCAAAAGCCTGGCGACGCTGATCGGACATATCAGCTGCAGCTACGATACGGGTTCTATGATAGTAGTCGTAACAACCCGCATGTGTGTTTGGATTGCCACGATGCGTTTCCTGCTCCAATAAACTTGCAATTCGGCCACAGCCAATCACTCCAACAGTATAGACTTTCATCCATGCATCTCCACCGATATCAAGACTTTAAACCTCATATGTGAAATTGACAGACTAATATATGACAGTCCAAAATTTTAGAACACTGTATCTGATCAACCAAGAAATTTCATTCGGAGTTTAACCGAAGCATGCGGGTTGGTAATGAAGTGAGACATCTCGACTAGGTCGAATCGTGTATTCCAAATGGGATTATGATAACCATATCAGATTTACTTATACCTTAAGTCCGCTTTCCCAGCGTGATGAGTGTAACGAGAGAAGAACGAAAAAATCCTTATTGACCGAGCCCTCGAAGATGCTCACTGGCATCTGCTTTCCATTCGGCAGGTGGCTTAAGCTTCAAAAATCGTTTCCATCGATCAATGGCTAACTGCCTTTTATCGCTGTATTCATACATTAAAGCCAGATTATAGTTTGCCGTCAGATCCTCCGGATCAATTTGTAACGCCATTTCAAACTGTTCCGCCGCACGACCAAGTTGGTCCATATTAAATAATGTATTGCCATAATTCAGTAAGGAGGGCACATGATTCGGATCTAATTCTAAAGCTTTTTTGAGCATTTTTACAGCCTTTTCAAAGTCCATTTCGTAACTTCGATAAAGATCTCCCAGCCGTTGATAGGCACGAGCACACTTGACATCGACTGTGATCTCTTTTTCATAGTATTTGATGGCTTTACGGAAGTCCTGCTCCCATTCGATAATGGCACCCAGTTCAACGTTCACTCCATTGTATCCTGGCTGGATCCTTAGCGTTTTCTCAAAAAATTCTTTGGCTTTGTAACGATTATCCAAGTCAAGTTCAGTCATGGCGAGATGGTAATGTGCATCTGCATTTTTGGGTTGGAGGGTAATCACCCGTTTAAAATCTTCAGCGATCTTACTAGATCTATGCAGTGTTTTGCCAATTTGGCGATATCGGCGTGTGATTAATCCCCGATTAAAAAACGCTGGCGCGTAACTGGGCGCTAATCCGATGGTCTTGCCATATTCATCTACCGCCATTTCTGCATGTAAATGGTAATCCTCAACAGTTAACGCATGTCGATCGAGTAAACGTGCGTAACGAAAATGCCAATCATAGTGACTTGGGTCATACTCATTGGCCAAACCAAAGTGCTTAATGGCTTTTTCTCGTTGATCTCGTTCTTCAAAGATTTCAGCCAAATCGTACTGTTTCTGTGGATGATTTGGCTCCAGTTCTAATCCTGGTTCCCAGACACGAATGACGTTGGTTTTATCTCCACGATCAAAGTAAATCTGACCGAGACGCAAGAACGGTTCGGCTTTGGATTGATCTAGCTCAATCGTCCGCTCGTATCGACTTACAGCATTATCAAGATCCCCTTTTTGTTCGTAGATGAGACCTGCCTGAAAATGACCATCGACATGATCGGGATCAAGCCGCGTCGTCTCTATAAACGAAACTAAGGCGGCATTACTGTCCTTTAGATCTACGTGACATAGCCCAGATAGATAGTGAGCCTGCACATTCTCCGGATCGATTGCGGTTAACCTAATCAACATGACAAGCGCATTTTCCGGATCGTTTTTCATCCTGTAAATCCGAGCTGAGCGAATCAAGGCTTCTTTATGATTTGGGTCAAGTTCTATCGTCCGTGCATAGAAGCGAAGGGCATTGTCAAAATCTTCCGTCTCCTGATAACACTGTCCGAGCAGGAAAGTTGCCTCCACATTCCCTGAATCGATCAGCAAATACTTATCGAAGGGCACAATTGCCGCTTCAAATTGATTAGCTTCAAAATGAGTTTTCCCCAGGTCGAAGAAATGAGGTTTCAAATTTGGATCCAACTTAATTCCTCGTTGATAAACACGGGCGGCGCTCTCCCGATCTCCTTGATCATAGTAAAGATCACCCAATGGAAAGTAAACATCAGCATAATCAGGATCTAGCGAAACTGTCTTTTCATAGTACTGAATTGCCTCAGTTGGATTCCCTTCATTGGCTTCGATCTGTGCGTAATAAAAGTAGGCAAGCGGATCATTCGGTTTAACAATTAATGACCAATCAAGTAGAGATCGCGCTTCGTCCGCGCTAATCAGCGCCGAGTAATACTGCGGCACCTGATCCAAGAAATAGTTTTCCAGTGATGAATCAGCCGCCACTGCGGCTTTGTAGTGTTCCATGGCCAGTGCCTGTTCACCACGTTCATAATAAATACCACCAAGTTGGAAGTGCGATAATGGGTGTTGTGGATCAAGCGCGATTGCTCGTTTATATAAATCAATCGCACCATCGATTTTTTGCCGATCCTCAAAAATAACAGCTAATTCATACCAGAGTGCAGCTGTACAGGGTTGATATTTGGATGCCTTTTCATACTCTAGCAACGCGTCGTCGTAAAGTCGATCTATTGCCAGAACCTGCCCCAGTTTATAGCGTGCCGGAGCAAAATCTTTTTTCTGACCAATAACCGACTCGAAAGCTTCGCGTGCCAGATCGTTTTCCCCGCGCAGAAAATGGACGACTCCGATTCCATACTCAGCACGATGATGCCATTCCGTTTTTGACTTAATGCCAAGTGCGGCACGAACTCCAGCAGGTTTGATGTCCAAAACGGTCTGGAACGCTTGAAGTGCCTGATTGAGTTGTTTCTTCTCCAAAAAAATCTGGCCCCGTTTAAAGTGTGCCCCATGATACTTGGAATCGATCCGAATGCATTCATTCATCTCCTGCAAGGCCAAATCAAATTCTTTCTGTTTCTGATAGAGTCTGCCAAGCGCAAAATGTGCTGAAAGCAAATCTTGATCAACAGCAATTGCTCGCTGAAACTGTTCAACTGCTAAATCCAAATCTGTGTCCTGTACCGCGTACGCATAGCCGAGACCATAGTGTACGTTAGGATCAGGATCCTGCGGAGTTATATTCGCTTGATAAATGGCAATCAAATCTGCCAGATGCCCCTTATTGTGCCATTTCATCACCAAACCACGGTGGTTTTTTGCTCTCTTGGATTCCAGCACTTTTTTATAGTCTTTTTCTAAGTCCTCTTTCCAATCAGTATCTGCCCACAATAGATCAGAACCTACACATATCATCAAGATAAGAATAAAAGAAATAATTGTACGTCCAGATTTCATCTCAGCTGTTTCCTCTTACTGCCTAGTCTAAAGATAATAATAGCTAATTGAAGACAATAGTGTAAAGATAGATCTTCGACTGGTAAAAAATAATTGAGACTTACGATAACAAGTGATTTCTGATAGAATATGATCGGCGATGCAAAACCTGAGACCATATTCTATCATCTTCAAACACACGCTGCGACAGATACTGGCAAGTCGAAAATCAATTTTCATACTAGTGATGAGTCTCTCACCGATTTTAGTTGCGATAGTATTCCGATTAACTAAACATAATACTCGTCAGGTCATAAAGTTCATTCCGAACATAACAGTCACATTTTATCTGATGGTAATTACGGTGTTAATTTCGCTCTTTTATGCTTCCGCCACTATTGCTGATGAGATTGAAGATCAAACCCTATCTTTTCTTCTCATGCGACCGATTCAAAAATTAAAGTTGCTGTTGAGTAAATTTCTGGCATATCTAGTTGGATCAGTTCTATTTATTGCTCCTTCACATCTTATCTTTACGCTGATTATTGCCACACATCCTAAAATGCCAGAGAATGTCCTGTTCCACCTTAGCATGAGCATGAAGTATCTAGCTGTTATCATCCTTGGATTACTAGCGTATGGCAGCATTTTCGTTGTTCTGAGTGTCAGCTTTAAACACCCCATACTATGGGGATTACTTATTGCTTTTGGCTGGGAGAAAATTACCATCGCTGTACCAGGGAATATCAAAAAAATTTCAGTTATTCATCATCTGCTATCAATTTTCCCCAAACGAAACCTCTCGAATAGAGCCCAAATGTTATTGAAACAAACGGAACTAACCACTGGCTGGATTGCAATTTCCATACTTTTAATGATTACACTCGTGTTTCTCTGTTTGGGTGTTCAGCTTTTTCAAAGAAGAGAGTACCACTAAAATCAAGGAAGAAAATATCATACTAAGCCTAATACAATCGTTACTTTGAAAACCAAAAAAAGCGGACAATCAATTTAGTAAACCATCACAGAGATCTGGTAGTATGAAATACAACTCCAATGAAAACTACGTTAACATTTGAGGGAAAAATACCATGATGACCTTACTCACCTACCTGACATTGGCTGTTACAACCCAAAGTCCAGAAATCAAACAGCCTCAAACATGGCAAGTCGCTGCGCATCAGGAAACTAGTGGACGATTATTGTTTGTAAAAGATCCTGTACTACTTCAAGTCATGGAGAACTCCAATTTCACACCCAAATGGTAAGGAAACGGCAACTGCTAATGAAGATGGCCATGCCAATACAAATTTTTTCGTGACGGATGGGCGTATTGTGAATATGAATCAGAATAGCCTCAAACGGTGTTTCTGCAGGGCCAAGGATTCCACTCGATTTTCGTCAACGGCGATCGGTTTTTCGGTGACTTCTATTCAGCTGGACTTCTTCACTTGGTAATCCCTTTAAAAAAGGGAAAAAACAAGTTTCTTGTACGAGTAGTACGTGGGGCATTCAAGTTGAAACTCATTCGTACTGAAGAAACCTGCTCAATTAATCCTCGGGACATGCTTTTTCCAGATTTGCGTCAGGACACGTTAATCGACAGTTACGGTGCGGTGGTGGTTTTGAACCATACTGATCGAGTTCTTAAAAATGTTAGACTTGAATTTGGTGACGACGAGGTGTTTGAGAAAACCGAAATTGAACTGAATCCGTTGTTACCCTACGCCCTAGCAAAGCCCGCTTTCCCCATGAAACAACTACGCCAACCAAGGGGAAATGAACTCAACGATGTCGGACAACACAGCTTGGTAATTACCCTACTTCATCAAGATGGTTCGAACAACAACTCCACCACGGCGGTCAGCCTCGCTTTATCTGTTCGAGCAAAAGGACATCAATATCGCGCCACTAAAAAATCGGAAATCGATGGATCCACTCAATACTTTGCCGTTGTGCCTCCTAGAAATTTCGATCCGAAAAAATCATATGCCCTTTACCTTTCCCTTCACGGTGCAGCCGTTGAAGCTACCGGTCAAGCAGCGTGCTATCAAGCCAAAACCAAAGCGTTCTGTATCGCACCAACCAACCACCGGCCTTATGGTTTTGACTGGCAAGAATGGGGACGGTTAGATGCCCTTGAGACGCTTAATCTAGTCATCAATCAACATCAGATTGACCCAAGACATATCTATTTGACCGGACACTTGATGGGAGGGCGCGGGACTTGGTATATCGGTGCGCTATACCCATCAAAATCCGCCGCACTTGGGCCAGCAGCGGGCTGGATTACCTTCGCTTCCTACCGCGACGTCATCTATGGGAAAATAGATCTAAGCAATACACCGTTTGCCTCATCTGACCTGGAAAACGACGTCTTCGGAATGGTTGAAAACTATACCCACTTACCCATCTACATCTTGCATGGAGAGAAGGA